>DASVTM010000179.1:0-6882 GCA_036387575.1 Brevundimonas sp. | reverse complement strand
GGTTGGATTGAGCTTTGGAGAACGGACCGCAGACGTGGCGATCCAGCCAGGCCCGCTCCTGCCCCCTGCCGCTCGGGAACGGCGGAAGCCCGTCCGGAGCCTCGCCGTCGCTGCGCAGGAACTCGGCCCACTGGAAAGCGGAGTTCGCCGCCGCTGCGCCAAGCCCGTCGTCGCTTTCGGCCCCCGCCGGGATCACGATCGCGCCGCGCTCTCCGCCCCATGGCGATGGAAAGCCGGAGAGCCAGAGCGCCACGATCAGCCAGATGGCGACGCAGACGGCGGAGAGAACCTGCACTGGCCGCCGGTCCGCTTCGCCAAAAACGAGGTCGATCCCATCCATGCGCCAGCGACGCAGACGTTGGGCGAAAGGCGGTTTCAGCGGGGTCGCATCGCTCACAGGCCGCGCCTCTTCAACGGGGTCAGACGGCCGTCGTCACGGAAGCGGCGAATGGCGCGGGCGGCTGAAATGAAGGCCCAGTCGGACTGGCTCGATATCTGCCGTCCCCTCCCCGCCCATTGGATCCAGCGGATCACCGGCACCACGCCCCAACTGCGGCGGCCATAGTCGACCCGCAATGGATCGCGCTTGCGCCGGGCGGGATCCTCGGACTCGGCAAAGGCGGTGACGAAGTCGAGCTTGCACCAGCGAAAGCCCTCCATGCACTGAACCAGACCGCGCCGGAACCGGCGCACGGTGGTCAGCGGATCGTCGTCGAACCGCTCGAGCGCCAGCAGATCCTCCTCGGCGTCCTTGAACAGCAGGTGCAGCAGATTGACCGGCTTGTCGGGCACGCCGTCGGCATAGGCGTCCTGAATTTCGCGGATGTAGTCCTTGATGACGTCGGCCTTGGCCAGACCGATGAAGACCGGCTTGGAGGGCCGTTTGGCGGTGGCGGCATGGGCAATGACGCCGTCGCGGCCCATGGCGATGATCGCGTCGACGTCGATGCCGGTTTCCAGCAGAGACAGCAGGTCCTGCAGACGGCCCAGCGTCTTGATGAACCTCTCCAGCTGGGGATTGGCCTTGGCCAGATCGCGCGCCTGGGTCTCCAGCGTCTGCTGGGCCTTGGGTACCCGGGCCTTCGCCGGAGCTGTCTCATCCTCCCACAGGGCGTAGCGTTCAGCGGCGCGCTCGGCCAGCAACACCTCATCTGCGGGCAGGACGATGATCACCGACTTGCACACCTGCAGCGCCAGCAGCTCCTCGCGGCGCCCGAACAGGTCGATACCGGCCACGCCCTCGAACCGTTCTCCGGGCATGTCGATGATGTGGAACACGTCGTCGGCGTGGGCGCCTTCAGCACCCGAGACAGGCAGGAAGCTGTGCGAGGAGATGTTGTTCGAGCGGCTAACGCGCGCACCCTGATCGGCGAAAGCGGGCTCGGAGCGCAGCGGGAACGACGGATCGTGGAACAGCTTGTGCTTCAGCCGCGTCAGGAACCACGACTTGCCCGCCGAGGCGAAGCCCAGCAGCACGACGATATTCTGATCAGCATTCTTCCAGCTGTTCAGCAGGGTTTCGCTGACCGGCTGATCATGTTCCGGCGTCCCGGCGAGGCCGCGCTCCGGACGGCGCAGCACAGGCTTGGCCAGCGTAAGAACGGCCTCGGCGGCGTCGGTAACCGGCTCGACCTGAGCTGGCTGCGTGACGGCCGTCAGGTCGGTTGCGCCTGTGGTGTCTGGCGCTGATGGTGACACAGGGTTTTCGCGCGTCTGCGTCGTGAAGTCCGGAGTGATCACCGCATCCGGTGCGAAGGATGCGATCGGGGTCCGGATCGATCCGGACCCCGCGAGGGTGTCGATTCCTGCAAGCAACGAGGACTGATCCTCACCCGGCGTCGGCGTTTCCGGCGGTCGGGGCTTGGCGGCCTCCTCACGACGGACCTCGACGCAGTACGGGCATTCATCGAGTTGCTCTGGATAGTCGATGAAGTGGATGGGACAGGTTTTGGTGGCCATCAGCGCGCGTCTCCGCTCACAGCGTGCAGCGCAGTTCTCAACGCCATAACATAGGGTTCCCTGGCCAACCTCACCTGTTCTCTGAGGACAGGCGAGAGCACGCGCCGGGCATAGGCGGTGCGGACGGACGAACCTCCAACTTGCAGAAGGTCGTAGATGGCGGGGGTGGCCAGGGCAGCATCCTCAGGCCCGGCGGGCAGAGCCAGAAGGGCGGCTATCGCCTGTGCGCAAGGCTTCGCTCCGGCGGAATCTGGCAGGCACAGGCCGATCAATCGCACCGTCAGGGCGCGACGCTCGACCATGCCGGGCTTCTGAATGGAGGCTTTCAGCAGGCGCAGGCGGGCCGCCACCGGCAGGCCGTCGAGAGGATAGCCGGCCTGCGCCGCCAGACGATCCGCGAGTCCGGCGAACGCCAGAAGATCCAGCGACTGCGCCGACATCCACGGCAGGACGCCGTCACGCAATGCGAGGTGAGCGACCGATGCCACGGCAGCCGGGCGATCGGCACTGGCCTCGATGTAATCGTTCAGATACCACGCGGCACCCTCGGGCTCCCCCGGTTGATCCATCAGCCGACCGAGAGCGATGGCCGCTCCCTTGAGCAGATCGGGACCGTCGTCTGTTTCGTCGGAACTCTCGGCAACGGCGCTCAAAAGCGCGGCGCGGCCTACCGGGTCGAGATCGAGACAGGCTTCGAGAATGGCGATGGCTGCGATGGCGTCGGGAGCGTGGTCGGCGTAGCGCGGCTGCCATTCGAGCCCCTTGCCGACGCCGCGGGCGCGGATGGTCGCCTCGACCTGAGCCCAGACGCGCCAGGCGACGGGCGGCGCCAAAGTCGCATCAGTCGCGGCGACCGGCGCGATCTGACCGTTGGTCAGTCGAACGAGCCTGCGTCCGGTGTTCGGCTGCGCCTCGCCCTCCCCGTCTCCGCGCACGATCAGACGGAAGGCTTCGTCGGGATCAAAGGCGCCGGAGCGGGTGAAGGCGCCGGACGTCACCCAACCGGTCAGACGGGCGCGCTGCTCGGGCGGATCCATCCCCTCGATGGCTGCGGCGAGAACGGCCTCCGGGTTTGCGGCTCCCACGGCGATCTCGTGATCGCGCCACTCCAGCCCGAACGACGCCAGACGCGGACCGGCTTCCCCTTGCGCCAACACCTCAAGATCGAGTTTCAGCGATGCATCCGCGAAGCTCAGATCATCCTCGGCCGTCGGCGTCGGGATGTGGGCGAGCAGCCGGTGGGATAACCAGTCGAGCGCTGTCATTGCGGTCAGGGGCAGGACGAGAACATGCGCCATGGCCACCGTTCCGAGTTGGGCTTCTCCGAGAAAGGCGACCCGGGCGACCGCGAAGGTCCCGGCCGCCGCATCGAGCGGGAACATGACGACACAGTCCGACGGCTGGCGATCGGCCCATCCCGCGAGGGCCAGGCTGAAATGGCGCAGCATCCCTTCGACCGCTGCGTCCTGACCGGGAGCGGCGGTCGAGCGGGCAAGGACCGTGTAGCCCCGGCCATTCTCCACCGGGCCAAGAACGGCCGTCTCCAGCGACGTCAGGCTCACTAGGGCCGCTCGCTCAACTGGTTGGCCATGCCGGTCGCGCCGTCGCCGGACACTGGCGGCGTCGCTGTCGGGACTGTTCCATCCGAGGTCGCAGGCGCAACGAGCGCAGGATCGACCGGCGCCTCGGTCTGCGCCGCGATCGGAGCCGGCTGCACTTTCGTCAGGCCGCCGCCGAGGGCGAAACCGCCGACGAAGATGGCGACCGCCACCACCGCGGCCACGCAGCCGACGATGATCTCCCGTGTTCGATTTGCGCCGGAAGCCGTGGATGTCGAACGAAAATCCTGTCCTCGAGGAGCTGAGCCCATTCGGCGAGCGATCGCTTCGGCCAGAGCTTCGGTGTCGACCACGGCGCCGCCATGACGCAATTCCTCGACGGCTCCGGCCATCTCTCTTCGGACGATCCCGGCCAGAAGCTGGGCGACGGGCGACTTCGGGTCCGCAGCCACGCGCCCGCCAGCCTCGCGCAGGACCAGCTCGATCAGATCGCGTCGGATCTGGTCGAGGCCGTCATCTTCAGCTGTCGCCATTTGCTGCTCCACCTGCGCCATACCTAAACGATTCCGGCCCGAACGCACGTGAACGACGTGACAGGTTCGGGCCGGAAAACTGTCATGCGATCAATATCCACCAATGACGTCGAGCCTCTCGCGAGCGTCGGGATCACCGGCGTCCGCAGCCTGACGATACCAGCGACGGGCCTCGAACAGATCGCGCCCGATACCCATGCCGATCTCATAGTTGCGCCCCGTCCTGAACATCGCCCGCACATCTCCGGCCTGAGCCGATGTCAGCATCAAGGCGGCGGCCGTGTCGGGATCAGGTTCCAGCCCCGCCAGGCCGTCCAGATGGAACAGGGCGAGATAGTAGTTCGCCCGGGCGTCGCCCGCGTCAGCGGCGCGGTCCAGCCAGATCAGGGCCTCGTCGTCGTCGCGCGGAACGGCGCCCCATCCCTGATAGAGATACTCCCCGACCTTGCCCATCGCAGGCGTCACCCCGGCGTCGGCGGCGAGACGGAAAAGCCGATAAGCCTCGTCGGGGTCCTCGGCCAACTCCCCATCGCCGGCCTCGAAGCACAGGCCGAGGATGTAGCGGCCCCACGGATCCCCGTGAGCATCGGCCCGCCTCGCCCACTCGACGGCGGCGTCAGGATGTTGGCCGAGGCCGCCGTCGCCGCTGCGATAGAACTCCGCGACCTTGCCCATGGCGGACACGCTGCCCGCCTGCGCCGCACGCAGATGCTCTTGCCCCAAGGATAGATCGAGACCCTGCGGCGCGTTCGCGATGGCGGTAGGAGCGGCCATATCTGGCGCTGCGTTAAGGGTGTTGGTCGCGCTCCCGGTGACAACGTGCGGTGTCAGGTTGAGACGCGGCGTCAGGCTGGGCGCGTTGAGGCGCGGCGTGATGCTGGGGCCAACCGGCCGGGGCGGTATCGGACGGGGCTCTGGCGCAGGCGTCGGGACCGGAGCAAGCGCGATGGGCGGCACGGTCGGAGCCGGGATGCGGGGCGGAACGCGTGGGGTCGGAGCAGGCCTGACCGGAGGCGCGGGTCTCGGCTGTGGTCTTGGTTGTGGTCTTGGTTGTGGTCTTGGTTGTGGTCCTGGTCGAGGCCTTGGGACAGGCGTCGGCGCTGGCGCACAGCCGCCGAGATCATCCCGCTTGCCCGCGATCATGGCGCTGTCGAAGCCCGGATTGCGGGCGATGAAACTGCTGAGTTGGGCGCAGGTCCCCACACCCTCGAGGCGCAGACCGCCCGCAATCTGGGCGTGGGCCGGCGCCCCGGATACGGCGGCCAACAGGATCAGGACGGGCGCTATTCGGCGGAACATCTGTTCCACCTCGCGTTTTCAGTCGAGACGTCCAGCCGGTGCTCGATCATGTCGGCGCCGACGCGGCTGAACAGATAGCGCTGGCCGCTCATCAACCCGGGGCTATCGAGCCTGACCGCGATGCGATCATCCTGACGCGGCTCGGCGATCTGACCGACGGCAGGTTCGCCGCCCTCGACCGCGAGGGTGAAGATGTCGTTGTCGATGCGCAGATCGGCGACCACGTCGCCTGAGCGCCAGCACCCCACGAAGGCAGCGTCGCGCACCTCGGTCAACCGCGCTTCGATGCGCTGCACGCCTTCGTCCGCGAGCCGGATCTGGTCGGGAGACGGCATATGCGCACCCTGCCCGGGATCGCTGACCGTCCGATACCACTGCAGGCTCTGGCGCAGGGCGGCCGGCGTTCCTGCGGCGGACGCATCGGTCGCGGATGTCTCGTAGAAGTCGGCGAGGTCCAGCATGGCGGATGTCTCGCCTGCCGCGGCCGCGCGCCCGAGCCAGTCGAGCCCCGCGCGCTCATCCCGGCCCGGTGTATCGCGCAGATAGAAGGCGCCCAGCCGGGCCATCGCTCCGGGCCGCCCGGCGACGGCGTCGGCGACATCCGAGACCCTGAGTGCGCCACGATCGACCACCTGTCCCTCGCCCGGACCACACCGCAAGGTCAGGTCGTCGGCGTCCTCGCCTGTCCGATAGGCGCAGCCGTCCGGCGCGCGAGGCGGCGCGGCCCGGGTCGATACCTTTCCTTCGTCCGCAGAGGCCTTCGAGCTGTCGCCGGTCAGCCGCGAGCCGGCGAACGCGACCACCGCGACGAGACCCGCAACGGCCGCGACGGCGCCGATGCCGAACGCCTTGCTGCGACGTGGCTGGGGCGAGGGCGTGACGGTCCTCGACGGGGTGAACGGCACGGGTTCCGGCGAGCGACGCAAGGCCCCGATGTCGTCCACCACGACCGGATCCGCCGGGCCCGCGAACGAAGGTGGAGCCAGGGCCAGTTCGTCGACCGGGCCCGGCGGCGCGGGCGGGACGCGGAAATCCTCGACCGCATCGAACCAGACGCGGCCCTCAACGGGCGCAGGCTCGCCCACACCGGCAGCGGCGCGCCAGTCGGAGACGCTGGCGACCCGGTCGGCTGCGTTGCGCGACAGCCCTTTTTCGACGGCGGCGACGAAGGCGGCAGGATATCCCGCCGCCTCAGGCTGTGCGGACAGCCGCGTGTCGTCGCTCCAGCCGAACCAGTCGGGGGCATCCCGCCCCGTCACCACGCGATACAGCACCGCACACAGGCCATAGATATCCGTTGCAGGCGTCAGGGGCGCGCTCTCGGTTGCATCCTGGGCCTCGAACGGCGACAGCCCTGTGCGGAAAAGACCGTCGAGCCGCCGCACCAGCGGGATGTACCTCCGCCGATCGGCCGACGGATCATGCAGAACACCCCGCCCGCTCGCCACGCCGATGCTCTCGGGGGCCAGGTTCAGATGCAGTTGTCCCCGCGCATGGATCGCCTCGAGCCCGGCGGCCAGATCGGCGGCGAG
>DASVTM010000178.1:0-3670 GCA_036387575.1 Brevundimonas sp. | reverse complement strand
CACTGACCAAACAGGGCCCGGATCGCTCCGGGCCCTAATCTTATTCGGTGCTCGACCCTCGGGTCTCGCCGACCCGCTGGGCCAACGCGGCGCCCATGAACAGGTCGAGGTCGCCGTCGAGGACGCCTTGGGTGTCGGAGGTCTCGACCTCGGTGCGGAGGTCCTTGACCATCTGGTAGGGCTGCAGGACGTAGGAGCGGATCTGGTGACCCCAGCCGATATCGGTCTTGGCGTCTTCCATGGCCTGGGCCGCGGCTTCGCGGGTCTGCAGTTCCAGTTCGTAAAGACGGGCCCGCAGCATCTTCCAGGCCTGTTCGCGGTTCTGGTGCTGGGAGCGACCGGCCTGACAGGCGACGACGGTGTTGGTCGGGATGTGCGTCAGACGCACGGCCGAATCCGTCTTGTTTATGTGCTGACCGCCTGAGCCCGAGGCGCGATAGGTGTCGGTGCGGACGTCCGAAGGGTTGATGTCGATGACGATGGCGTCGTCCACCACCGGCGAAACGCCGATCGAGGCGAACGAGGTGTGGCGCTTGGCGGCGGCGTCATAGGGGCTGATGCGGACCAGACGGTGCACGCCTGATTCGGACTTCAGCCAGCCATAGGCGTTGGGACCGGTGACGAGGATGGTCGCCGACTTGACGCCCGTCTGTTCGCCGGACTCCTCGGCCTCGATCTGAACTTCATAGCCATGCGCCTTGGCCCAGCGCGAGTACATCCGCAGCAACATGCCGGCCCAGTCGTTGGACTCGGTGCCGCCGGCGCCGGAGTTCACTTCCAGATAGGCGTCGTTGCCGTCGGCCTCGCCGGACAGCAGGGCCTCGAGCTCGGCGCGGGCGGCGCGCTCCTTGATGCCGCGAAGCTGGACGCGGGCCTCGTCGAGGGTGGCCTCGTCGTTTTCTTCTTCGGCCATTTCGGACAGCATGACGCCGTCCTCGAGCTCGCGCTCCATGGCGCGGACAGCGTTGATCTGGCCCTCCAGACGGGCCCTATCGCGGCTCACGGCCTGGGCCGCTTCCGGGTTGTTCCACAGCGTCGGGTCCTCGACCCGCGCGTTCAGCTCATCGAGCTTTCTAAGTGAGACATCCCAGTCAAAGACGCCTCCTGAGCAGAGCGACGCTCTGCTCGATGTCGGCCTTCATGGCCTCGACATCCGGTCTCATGGCAAAAATCCTGAGTGTAAGAGGAGCGCGGACATAGAGCGCGCTGGGGGAAAGAGGAAGGGGTTAGGAGGCAATAGGCAGGTAGGCAGTAGGCAGGTAGGCAGTAGGCGGTAGAAACAAGGACGGTAGCCAGAACGGCACGGTGGCCCCCCGCTTCACTCCTACTGCCTGTTGCCTACCTGCCTACTGCCTCCCTTAGTACAATCCGCTCAGATCCTCAGCCGGAGCCTTCTGCGGCGGTGGCGGGGCGGAAGGTGGCGGGGTTGCGGAACCGGGTTGTGGCGAGACGCCCATCTGCTCCTGACGGATGACCTCGTTGTAGTTCATCGGGCCGGTCGGGACATTGGGACGCGGAGCCTCGTCACGGCGCTCGCGCTCGGTGCCGGGGCGGAAGGCCTCCTCGATGCCGTTGACCATCCGGAAGGTCGCATTCTTGGGTCGAACGAACGGACGGGCCGGACGCTCACGCAGGGCGGTGTGCATGAAGTCGACGAAGATCGGCACGGGCGTTCCCGCACCGGTCTCGCCTGATCCCAGCGAGCGGTTGTCGTCGAAGCCGATGAAGACGCCAACGACGATGTCGGTGGTGAAGCCCACGAACCAGGCCGAGCGATAGTCGTTGGTCGTGCCGGTCTTGCCGCCGATCCAGCGGCCCAGGCCCCGGGCGCTGGCGGCGGTGCCGCGCTGGACAACGCCTTCCAGCATGGAGCTGATCTGATAGGCGGTAATCGGGTCGATGACCTGGGTCCCGCGCGGTTCGAGGCGCGGCGACGGCTGGCCGCCGAAGCTGCGATCGCACTCGCGGCACTGGCGCGAATCGGCGCGATAGACCGTCTCGCCGTTCCGGTCCTGCACCATCTCGATAAGATAAGGGTCCACCCGGCGGCCGCCGTTGACGAACGCGGCATAGGCAGCAGTCAGGCGGTAGGGGGTGGTCTCCCCTGCCCCCAGCGACACCGACAGGTTGGGCTGAAGGTTGTCAGACACGCCCATTTTCTTGGCGAGGTCGATGATGCGCGGCATGCCGATGACCGAGGCCAGTCGCACGGTCATGACGTTACGCGACAGTTCGAGGCCACGACGCAGGGTCGAGGGGCCATAATACTGGCGGCTGTAGTTCTCAGGCGTCCAACGACCGCCGTTGGCGCCGCCTGCGAAACTGATCGGAGCGTCCATGACGATCGAGGCCGGGGTGAAGTCTCCGCTTTCCAGAGCCGTCGCATAGACGAACGGCTTAAACGACGACCCGGGCTGACGCTCGGCCTGTGTGGCGCGGTTGAAGCTGGACAGGGCGTAGGAATAGCCGCCGACCATCGCCAGCACCCGTCCGGACTGAGGCTCGATCGCGACGAGGGCGCCGTTGACGATGGGGATTTGCTTCAGGGCGAACTGGCCGCCCGTCTTCTCGATGAAGATCAGGTCACCACGGCGCAATTGTTTGTTGGCGTTGGCCCAGGCGGCGTCGGCGACGATCAGGCTGCCCGTCTCGCCGTCACGCGCGGTGACGATCTGGACGCTGTTGCCGGAGACTGCGGTGATCGCCGCCGCCTGCCAGGCGCGGCGTTCTGGCGGCACGTTCTTCTTGAGCGCCAGCGCCTGCCAGCCCTCGGCGAAGTCCGTCGTGCTCCATGCTCCGCGCCAGCCGTGGCGACGGTCATAGTTCTCGAGTCCGGTCATCAAGGCGTCACGCGCCGCCGTCTGCAGCGTCGGATCCAGCGTAGTGCGCATATAGAAGCCGCCGGCGTTCAACTGGCCGCCGATGTCCGGGTTCGCAGCCGCCTGACGACGGGCTTCCTCCACGAAGAAGTCGGCGTCGGCGTATTGCGCACGCTTGGGGGCATCCTGAGTGATCAGAGGTCGGGCCCGGCCCTCGATCATCTGAGCCTCGGTGATCCAGTGGTTCTGCTCCATCTCGCCCAACACCCAGTCGCGCCGGCCCTTGGCCGCGCCCGGGTGGCGTTTGGGATGATAGTTGTTCGGTCCCTTGGGCAGCGACGCCAGGAAAGCGGCCTCATCAGGCGAAAGCTGCTGCAGTGACTTGCCGAAATAGTTGTAGGCGGCCGAGGCCACGCCATAGGACCGGTAGCCGAGGAAAATCTCGTTCAGATACAGTTCGAGGATCTGTTCCTTGGTCAGCGTTGCTTCGAGGCGGCTGGAGAGGATCGCCTCCTTCAGCTTGCGCCCGACCGTCGATTCGTTGGTCAGCAACACGTTCTTGGCGACCTGCTGGGTGATGGTCGAGCCACCCTCAAGACGTCGACCAGAAACCGCGTTGAACACGTTCTTGAACATGGCGCGGCCAAGACCGGAGACGTCGATGCCGCCGTGCTGGAAAAAATTCTTGTCTTCGGCGGCGAGAAAGGCGTGAATCAGCGGCTGCGGAATCTGCTCGTATGGCACGTAGATCCGGCGTTCGTCCGAGAACTCACCGATCAGGGTGCCGTCGCCCGCATAGACCCGCGTCGCGGTCGGGGGGCGATAATCAGCCAGCTCGGACGCATCCGGCA
>DASVTM010000177.1:0-2690 GCA_036387575.1 Brevundimonas sp. | reverse complement strand
GGTGCGGGTCTTCCTCTCCATGGTCACGCCCATGGCGACGCGTTTGACCGTGCCGAACAGGTTGGCCAGCGCCGGTATCGGGCTGATCGAGCCGTCTGGCATCACCGGCTTCTCGAACAGCACCGCCGGGCCGCCGTTGCGCAGCAGCCGCGTCTGGATCTCGGTCATTTCGAGGTGGGTGGAGACAGGCTCGGACACCCGCACCAGCTCGCCGTCGGCCTCCAGCATGGCCATGAAGTCGCGCAGGGATTTGTAGGCCATCGAATACTCCGGTCAGAGACGACGGCTTAGAACAGTTTCCCGAAGGGTCAAATCGCGATGCTGTCAGGCCCCCGCTCGGTAAGAACCGGCATTCTGCTTCGCTCCTGCGAAGAGCGAAGCTGAGCAACGAATTATTCCTCGTCCGGAGAGGGCGGGCAAGGGTCAACGTCCCGATGATTTTAATACGGAAACGCAGATTTTCGGCGTCATGTTGCACCGCAGTCTGAATTTAGCTCCTCCCGAATTCACTTTTTAGGTATTGTAAATCAAGGAAAAAATGGTGGAATGACGGCGTTGAACCGATCGACTACGCTGGAAAGGCTAACGGATGTCGGGCGAAGGACGCCGCAACTGGATCGTGCTTGGATATAGCGCTGCTATCGTCTTTTCGATCGCGTTCTGGGCTGGAGTGTTCATCCTCGTAAGGACGTTTCTGACGCCTGATCCGGATGATGCAGCGGCAGGAAGAGGCGGGCAGGGTCTCACGCTCCACTGTGCTCGCGCAGCCGGCTGAGCCAGTCCAGGCCAACGATCGCCGTGCCTACGATCTGAAAGAACAAGGTAGGGCCGACGTAGCTCACGGAGGCCGCTGAGCCTACCCGCCGATGTCAAGGAACCCATAGGGCGAACCAGCCTGCCGCTGCCAAGACGAGCCTGCAGACCGTCGCCGCGTTTGTCATCAATAGGCGGGTGTGTCCGACACCAGAGCCCACAACGGCAGGTGCAGGGCGTGGGTCGCAGCGGCCAGCTGGGCGCTGTCGAGACGGGCGCGGCCCGCCTCGACCCGCCGCACCACATCAGGCGTCGCATGGATGGCGGCCGCCAGCGAGTCGACGTCGAAGCCTCGCTGCTCGCGCCAGCGTTTCAGTCGTCGCCCCGCCGAGACATGGCGGGGATTGGCCTCGGGAAACTCCAGCACGGCGCCCATGAGCGGCCTCCTGTCGATGCGATCAGCCAGTCTTGTCCCATTTGAACGCTCCGTCCAGCCAGTCGCCGAGACGACCATCGGGTTGGGCCAGGGCGTGAATGCGCTTCATCTCGTCGTCCGACAGTTCGAAGTCGAGAATGTCAAAGTTTTCTTCGGCGCGCGAGACCTTCGCGGTGCGAGGAATGGCGATGACGTTTTGTTGGATCAGCCAGCGCAGGGTCACCTGACCGGCCGACTTGCCATGGGCGCGGCCGATGTCGTTGATGACCGCGTCGTCGGCGATCTTGCCCTGAGCCAGCGGCGACCAGGCGGTGATCGAGGAGCCGAGTTCGGCTGCGGTCGCCAGCAGCGGCGTCAGCTCGAGGTACGGGTGGTATTCGACCTGATTGGTGATCAGCCTGGCCTTCGAAAGGCTCTGCGCCTCTCGGAACTCGGCGGACGGGAAGTTCGACAGGCCAATTGACCGGGTCAGGCCCTGATCCTTCGCCTCGTTCAGCGCGCCGAGCGTCTCGGCGAAGCTCGGCTCCCGCTTGGGCCAGTGCAGCAACAACAGGTCGGGGGTGAACCCAAGGCTGGTCGCCGACTCCTTCGCCTGCGCAAGTAGCGCGTCATGCTCGAAATGATCGACCCAGATCTTGGTCGTCAGCCAGATATCGTCGCGCGTGACGTGGCCGGCCTCGATGCCGTCACGAATGCCGTCGCCGACGGCGGCCTCGTTCTTGTAGATCCATGCTGTGTCGATGTGGCGATAACCGATCCTCAGCGCCTCGGCGACCATCCGCCGCGCATCGTCGGGCTCCAGCATCCAGGTGCCGAAACCGAGCAGGGGAATGGACAGGCCGTCGACGGTGGCGTGGGGTTGGTTCAGCATTTGGGCGCTCCTGATTGGGTCGCTTTACTTAGGCGCCGAAGTCGCGGGTCGGTAGAGCCACCGATCAACCTGATCACTAGCGGACGTCAAGGTGCGACAGCGGCCCGCGCGGGTGGAGAAGCTGTCGTCGGACCAAGCGCCAGCAGACCGTCATAGGCCCCATCGTTCTGCGGTTCGAGGATTACGCCTCTGCGCTCATGGCCGAAATCGCCTTGGCCGAGGTCGGTGTCGCCGCAGGGCGCTTCGCCGAAACAGGCCCAGGTGCGACCGCCTTGGAACGCGGTTCGCAAGGAGACGATGTTGCCGGCCTTTAAATGACCGGCGGCGAACAGGAAGCCGTACTGCGGCGCTATGGT
The DNA here is from genome assembly GCA_036387575.1 of Brevundimonas sp. GTDB lineage: Bacteria > Pseudomonadota > Alphaproteobacteria > Caulobacterales > Caulobacteraceae > Brevundimonas. The sequence goes on along the minus strand of DASVTM010000177.1, from coordinate 274 downwards.
CTTTCGCGCGTGAAATGAACCCCCCAACGCCAGAACAATAGCATCGGGGCGGGCATAGGCGGCATCCATGAGCAACCCCGCCATCTCGATTTCTGTGTAGGACTGGTCGAACCCGCGAGGGCGCGCCGTGCTTGGTTGGTAGGCCCACAGGGTCACGTCTCGCCCTGCTGCCTTCAGGGCGTGCACCCGCTGCAGCATAGAGAACATGGCGGCGCTGGAGCGCCCGTCGGCACGGGTGGGATCCCAGTATGGCAGGGCCAGCAGATGAGCCTTC
>DASVTM010000176.1:0-3951 GCA_036387575.1 Brevundimonas sp. | reverse complement strand
GAAATTCGGACCCAGCCACGTCAGGCCATGCTCGCCGAGCAGATTGTCCACGCCGCCGGGCTCCAGAGCGCGCCAGCCGAACGGCACACCGCCGGGCTTCTCAAGGGCAATCGCGGCGCCGGCCAGACCAAACCGGCCTTGAGCCGCTGCATCCAGCCGTCGGGCGAGGTCGGAAGGATTGCGGGCCTCAAGCAGATCCAGCGCCGCGACGTGGGTCTGGGTCTGGGCGGCGAAATTGGCCCGGGCGACCGTTTCGATCTGTTTGCGGGCATCGGACTCGCGGGTGGCCACGGCCTCAAGACGCGTCAGGGCGGCGCGACCGAACTCGACGACGTTGCGTCCGTGCGGCTTCAGCCCGATCTCTTCCAGGAGGGAGCGATCATCCAGCAGGATCTGGGGATTGGCCTGAAGCCAAACACGAACCTCGGGCCACACCTGATGAGGGTGGGGTGGCTCCATGGGCGTTTCCTGCTTGGCGAATAGGTCTCGGGTGCCGGTCACGGACGTCTCCTCCCGGAACCGCCGGGCCGTATGCTACAGAATCGACTGACCGGTCTTGCCCCAGTCCGCCAGAAACTGATCAAGACCCTTGTCGGTTAACGGGTGCTTGACCAAGGCCTTGAAAACGTCAGCAGGCAGGGTCGCTGCGTCCGATCCCGCCACAGCGGCGGCGGATACATGGTTCGTGTTGCGCAGGCTTGCAGCCAGAATCTCGGTCTCGAAACCATGGATGTCATAAAGCGTGCGAATCTCCTCGAGCAGTCCGATACCGTCGGCGCCGTTGTCTTCGAGCCGTCCGACGAAGGGCGAAACGAAGGTCGCGCCGGCCTTGGCGGCCAGCATGGCCTGGGCGGCGGAGAAGCAAAGGGTGACGTTGGTCTTGATGCCCTTGTCGGTGAAAGTCCGCGCCGCGCGCAGGCCGTCCCACGTCAGGGGGAGCTTCACGACGACGTTCGGAGCGATGGCGGCGAGCTTGTCGCCCTCCTTGACCATGGTCTCGAAGTCGGTCGCCACGGCCTCGGCGGAGATCGGCCCCTCGACGAGGGCGCAAATCTCGGCGATGACCTCGGCGATGTTCCTCCCCGACTTTGCAATCAACGACGGATTGGTGGTCACGCCGTCCACCATCCCGGTGGGCAGCATGTCCTTGATGATGGCGACGTCGGCGGTGTCGAGGAAGAGTTTCATGCCGATGTTTGTAAACGAGGCGTGCGGCTCTTGAAAGTCGCCTCAGTCCTCATTCCGCTGCCGGTGCCCGAAGCCTTCGACTACGAGGTCGCGCACGATATGGCGGTGGAACGCGGCGATCAGGTCGCGGTGCCTTTGGGGCCCCGGCTGATGCGCGGCATCGTGTCCGAGGTACGCGAGACCACCGGCTCGAACCGTCGGCTCAAGGCGGTGGAGACGGTGCTGGACGACCCGCGCCTGCCGCCCGGCACGGTCGATTTCATCGAATGGGCGGCGCGCTGGACGCTCAGCGCGCCCGGCGAGATGGCCGCGACCGCGCTGAAAGGTTTGCGCGCGCCGCGTCCTAGGCCCGAGCGTCGCGTGTGCCGTGTCGAGGGGCGGGAGCCTGCCCGCCCGACTGCATCGCGAACGGCTGTGCTGGAGGCGTTGGGCGTGCGCTCTATCCCGGGTCCCGATCTGGCGAGAGCGGCGGGCGTGTCCTCTGGTGTCGTCAAAGGGCTAGTGGATGAGGGCGTGCTTGAGATCGTCGAGATCGAGGCCATCGCCGCCTTCGATGCGCCCGATCCCGACCACGCGCCGGCGTCCCTGAACGCGGATCAGGCGGCATCTGCCACCGCCATCGCCGAGGCCATCGACAAGGGCGGTTTCGCGCCCTTCCTGCTGGACGGGGTCACGGGGTCGGGCAAGACCGAGGCCTATCTGGAAGCGGCGGCGCGGGCGCTGCGGGCCGATCCGACGGCCCAGATCCTGATCCTGCTGCCCGAGATCGCGCTGACGCAGGCGCTGATCGCGCGGTTGACCGACCGGTTCGGCGCGGCTCCCGCTGAGTGGCATTCGGGTATCGCGCCCCCACGTCGGCGTCAGGTGTGGGAGGCGGTGGTCGCGGGCCGCTGCAACATCGTCGTCGGGGCCCGCTCGGCGCTGTTCCTGCCGTTCCCGAACCTGAAGCTGATCGTGGTCGACGAAGAGCACGACGGTTCGTTCAAGCAGGAAGAAGGCCTCGTCTATCACGGTCGCGACCTCGCCGTGGCGCGGGCCCGGATCGAAGGCGCGGCGGTGGTGCTGGCGTCTGCCACGCCGTCGCTGGAGACGCTGCTGAACGCGCATCAGGGCCGCTATCGCTGGCTCAAGCTTGGTGCGCGGCACGGGGCGGCGGTGATGCCGGATATCCGTCTGCTGGACCTGCGTCAGAACCCGCCCGATCCCCAGACATGGTTGTCCCAGCCGTTGCGCGAGGCCATCGGCGAGACCTTGCTGCGTCGAGAGCAGACGCTGCTGTTCTTGAACCGTCGCGGCTATGCCCCCGTCGTCCTCTGCCGAGCTTGTGGCCATCGGCTGACCGCGCCCGACACCGACAGCTGGCTGGTCGAGCATCGCTACACCGGCCGTCTGGTCTGTCACCTGACCGGCTTCTCCATGGTCCGGCCCAAGGTCTGCCCGTCCTGCGGCGCGTCGGATTCACTTGTAGCTGTCGGACCGGGCGTCGAACGCGTCGAGGAAGAGGTGAAGGCCCTGTTCCCGCAGGCGAGGACGGCGGTTTTCAGCTCCGACACCGTGCCGGACGCCAAGGCGGCGCGGGCCATGATCCAGTCGATGGTGGACGGCGACATCGACATCCTCGTCGCCACGCAAGCTGCGGCCAAGGGTCACAATTTTCCCAAGCTGACACTGGTCGGCGTGGTCGACGCAGACCTCGGCTTGCGGGGCGGCGATCTGCGCGCGGCGGAGCGGACGTTCCAGCTTCTGACGCAGGCCACGGGCCGGGCAGGGCGGGCCGACATCCCCGGGCGCGCCCTCCTCCAAACGTGGACGCCCGAACATCCGGTGCTGCGGGCGTTGGCCGCCGGCGATCGTGACGGCTTCGTGGAGGCCGAGATGGCCGAACGCGAGGCGGCGTCGCTGCCTCCCTATGGACGGCTCGCGGCCCTGATCCTGTCGGGCGAGAATGCGGTCGCCGTGGAGAACACCGCCGATGCTTTGGCTCAGGCGATTCCGAATGCCGAGCGGCTGGAGGTCTATGGCCCGGCCGACGCGCCTCTGGCCCTGATCCGGGGTCGGCGGAGGAAGCGGCTGCTGGTGCGGGCCGATCGCGACGTCGATCTGCAGGGGTTCCTGCGGGCGTGGCTGGCGCGGGTGAAGATCCCCGGCTCGGTGCGGCTGACCATCGACGTGGACCCGTACAGCTTCCTCTGACGGTGCCCGACGGGTGACTGTCATTGAAACGAGGGGGGCGAATGTCTATCTGGACGCGCTCCCAAGCCCTCCCGTTCGTCGTCAGGATTTTCGCCGCCCATGTCACAGGTCATTCCCGCCGAATGGGCTCCTCACCGGGCCATGTGGGTCGGTTGGCCGAGCCACGCCGAACTGTGGGGCGAGGACTTCGAACAGGCGCAGTCGGAGGTCGAAGGCCTTGTCCGCGCCCTCGCAGGCCCCGGCCGCGAGCAGGTCAAGCTGATGATCGGCAATGACGAAGCGCTCGCGGATGCCCAGGCCCGGTTTGCAGACGTCGAGGGCGTGACGGTCGTTTCCGGCCGGTTCGGAGACATTTGGCTCCGTGACACCGGACCGATCTTCGGCGTCAACTCGAAGACCGGCGCGGCCTTCGGCTTCAACGGCTGGGGCGGCAAATACGTCTATCAACACGACACCGAGGTCGCCGACCAGATCGGTGAGGCAGCAGGCGTTCCCCTGACGCGTCACGTCGCCATCCTCGAGGGCGGGTCGCTGGATCATGATGGTCTGGGCACCATCCTGACCACGCGC
>DASVTM010000175.1:0-6170 GCA_036387575.1 Brevundimonas sp. | reverse complement strand
CCCGTTGATCGAAGGCGTCGAACGCCTCCCCGAAGGCGGCCCTGTCATCCGTGGCCCCGGCGAAAGGCGGCTGGTTCCACGGCGGCGGGGTCTCGTCGATCGTAAAGCCCGCGTCGCAACCGATTTCGGTAAGCAGGTTCTCGTCGCCAGAGTGCAGCCAGCCGCAGCCCATATCCAGCCCCATCTCGAGACTGCCGCCGCGATGCTGGACCAGACGGCGCTGGATGGTGTGCGCCCGTCCTCCGGTCCGTTCGCGAGCCTCCAGCACGATGACCGAAACGCCCGCCCTTATCAGCCTGCGCGCGGCGGCGATCCCGGCGGACCCGGCGCCGATCACGCAGACATCGATTTCAGAAGGCAGGGGAGCGGAGGAATGGGTCATGGCAATGGTTCATCGCGATAGAGGACGGTTCGATCCCCGCCAACCGCCGATCGCGGCAATAGGGCCGGACGCACGGCCTCGCTCTGATATAAGAAGCGTCTGTCCCGCCGCGTAGGAGTTCCTCATGTTGATCCATCTGTCGTCCTGGCCCGAGATCGACGCGCGGCTGAAGCAGACCCAGCCATTGGCCAAGACCATCGTCATTCCCATCGGCTCGAACGAGCAACACGGACCGACCGGCCTGCTCGGCACCGACTGGCTCTGCCCCGAGATCATCGCCCATGCGGCGGAGAAGACCGACGACAGCCTGATCATCGCCCCGACCTTCAACATCGGCATGGCCCAGCACCATCTGGCCTTCGCCGGGACGATCTCGCTGCGGCCTTCGACCTTCATGGCCGCGATCACCGACTGGGTCTCGTCGCTGAGCCGTCACGGCTTCGAGCGGATCTATTTCCTCAACGGCCACGGCGGCAACGTCGCGACCATCGAGGCGACCTTCTCGGAGATCTATGCGGAGTGGTCGTTTGTCGAGGAGCAGCCGCCGTTCGTGCTCAAGCTCAAGAACTGGTGGGACCTGCCCGGCGTCATGGGGCTGTGCAACTCGCTGTTCCCCACCGGTCACGGCATGCACGCCACCCCGTCCGAGATCGCCGTGACGCAGGCCGCCTATCCCGACCGGATCAAGACGGCGGACTATTCGCCAAAGATCGCGCCGAGCGGTCCGATCCGCGACGCGCTCGACTATCGCGCTCGCTTCCCCGACGGCCGTATCGGCTCCGATCCAGCGCAGGCCAGCCCGGCGAAGGGCCAGCAGATCATCGACGCCGCCATCCCGGCCCTGCTCAGAGACGTGGCGGCGTTTTCGAACGAAACCTTGCCCTGAGACAGTGTCGGGCGCACGACTGAACCATGACCCAGACCCAGCTCGACAAATTCCTCGCTGACAGCCGGCGCGCGACGCGCAACGCCCGCTCGGCGGCGACCACGGCTGTCGCGGGCGGAGAGATGATGAAGGCGGCGGGCAACGTCATCGCCGCCCGGCTGGAAATCCTCGCCGCCGGCATGGTCGATCCCGGCAAGACCGACCTGACAGAAATCGGGCTGATGAGCTCCGAGAAAAGCGAGGCCCTGTCCGAAGCCGCCGCCTCGCTGAGCAAGAATCTCGGCGATGTCGGCGAACGCCTGTCGAAATCCGCCATGGACGAGTTCGGCCTGGCCGGAAAAGCCGCCACGGAAATGGCCGCCGCCGCCACGCCGCAGGCCTTCGTCGCCGCCCAGTACGACTACGCCATGGGGTGGTGGGGCCGGGCTACAGGTCAGATGCTGACCTTGAACACCGAACTTCTGAAGGCGCAGTCCGAGGCGCTGAAGCCCATCCACGACACCGCCATGGCCAACGCCCGCCGCCTCAAGAAATAGTCACGGGGCCTCAAGAACTAGTCATTTGCGTTCCGGCATGGCGGGGTCCGCCCCGACGTTGTTCCACTCTCTTCAACAAGGACGATGACCATGGCCGATCCCAAGGACAATACCGATCCGCATCCCGGCATGATGGGTGACGGCACCGAGGAACAGAACCTCGGCCAGCCGGGCGATCCGTCCAAGCGCATCACCGAAGACGAAGTCGACGAAGCTTTCGGCGGCGACGAAAAGGGTTAAATCCTCCCCTTTCGGGGGAGGTGTCACGGCGCTCTTTTCGCCGTGACGGAGGGGGTCTTGGGCGCATACGACGCCTGAGATCCGTTTACGCCGTACGCAGGATCCCGCTTTCGACCTTGACCGGCCAGGGGGTCAGCTTGCCCCCTGCGCATGGCCCGCCGACGCATTTGCCGCTGATCGGCTCAAACACCGCGCCGTGCCATCCGCACAGGATCAGGTGGCCGTCCGGCGTCAGATAGCGGTCCATCTGGATGGCGATCGGAAACCCGGCATGGGGGCAGCGGTCGACCCAACCGGCCACTTCGCCATCCTTGCGCACCACGAACCCGTGGAAATAGGCTTCGCCGATCTGCAGCACATATCCGCGCGAGCCCGGCTCTGCGATGTCGTCGATCAGGCCGAGTGTGACGTTCGCCGGGGTGGTCCAGACGCGCTTTCGCTCAGCGGGGACCTCGCTCGCGGCAGCCTCTTCGCTCAATTCCGTTCGACCTTGAGCGGGCGCGACAGCAGTCCGTCGATGACGATGTCGACGGTGGTCTCGCCCGCCAGCACCGCGGCCACGGCTTCACAGATCGGTGTCTCGACCCCGAGCTTTCGCGCCAGATCGCGTACGGCCGGTGCGCTCTCATAGCCCTCGGCGACCGACCGTTTACCGGCCAGCGCCTGTTCGACCGTCTGTCCCTGACCGAGGGCGAGACCCAGGCTCATGTTGCGCGACTGCGGGCTCGAGCAGGTCAGCACCAGATCGCCGAGACCGCACAGGCCCGCAACCGTTTCCGCCTCACCGCCCAGCGCCACGGCCAGCCGCGTCATCTCGGCGAACCCCCGAGTGATCAGAGCGGCGTGAGCGCTCTTGCCCAGGCCCCGGCCCTCGACGATGCCGCAGGCGATGGCCAGCACGTTCTTCAACGCCCCACCGGCCTCCGCGCCGATCAGGTCGGTCGCCAGATAGGGCCGGAAGCCGGGCGCCGACAGCGTCCACATCAACTCCTCGCCCAGAGCTGCATCGGCGCAGGCGAGGGTGACGGCGGTCGGCAGGCCACGCGAAACATCGGCCGCAAAACTTGGGCCTGACAGGACGGCGACGGTCGCGCCCGGGATCGACTCGGCCAGCACCTCGGTCATCAGCTTCAGCGAGCCGCGCTCGATGCCCTTGGCGCACAGCACGATCGGCACGCCCGGTCGGTAATAGGGCGCGAAGGCGGTCATCACGCCGCGCAGATGCTGGGCCGGCGGCACGGCGAGGATCACGTCGCACGACGCCAGATCGGCGATCTCCGTCGTCACATTGACGTGATCGTCCAGCACGACGCCGGGCAGGAAGGCCTCGTTGATGCGTCGCTCGCGGATGCTTTCGACCACCTCGGGCTCACGCGCCTGCAACAGGGTATCGAGCCCCGCCCAGCCGGTCACCTGCGCCAGGGCCGTGCCCCATGCGCCCGCGCCGATCACGCCCGCCGATCGAAATTCCATACGTCGCCCTTAAGCTTTCGCGCCCTTGCGGCCCGCGGGGTGGACAGGATCGGCCAAGGCGCGCGCTTCGTCCAGCGGCCAGCGCGGCCTTGCGGCGGTATCAATGTCCGAGGTCAGCCCCAGTTGCAGCCGTTCGGCCCCCGCCAGCGCGATCATCGCGGCATTGTCGGTGCAATAGGCCATCGGCGGCGCGAGGAACGAGAAGCCATGCTTTGCCGCAGTTGCTTCCAGCGTCGACCGCACCGTCTTGTTCGCCGCCACGCCCCCGGCGACCACGAACAGCCGGTGCTCGTGCTTCTCCGCATAATCCCGCATGGCTCGTTCCGAGCGTTCGGACAGCTGACGTGCGATAGCGGACTGCACCGCATCGGCCAGATCAGCGCGATCCTGATCGGTCTCGCAGGTCTGGGCCAGCCGGGACGCAGCGGTCTTGAGCCCTGAGAAGGAAAAGTCGCAGTCCTTGCGGCCCAGCAGCGCGCGCGGCAGGTCGAATCGCGAACCGTCGCCCGACGCCGCCAATGCCTCCAGCGCCGGACCCCCGGGATAGCCGAGCCCCATGGCCTTGGCGATCTTGTCGAAAGCCTCACCCGCAGCGTCGTCGATCGTCGTGCCCAGACGACTCATGTCGCCGATGCCGCGCACCTCCAGCAACTGGCAATGCCCGCCCGAGACCAGCAGCAGCAGGAAGGGGTATGCGACCTTCGCACCCAGTCGGGCCGACACCGCATGGCCCTCCAGATGGTTCACCGCCACGAACGGCAGGCCCCGCGCCAGCGCCGCCGCCTTGCCGAAGCTTAAGCCCACCATGACCCCGCCGACCAGCCCGGGCCCCGCCGTCGCCGCAACGCCGTCCAGCTGACCATAGCCGAGACCGGCGTCCGCCATCGCGCGTTGCGTCACGCCCGCGATCATCTCGACATGGCTGCGCGCCGCGATTTCCGGCACCACCCCGCCATAGGCCGCATGGTCGTCGATCTGGCTGTGCACCACCGAGGACAGGACGGTCGCGGTCCCGTCGGGCGTCAGCCGTACGACCGAGGCCGCCGTCTCGTCACAGCTGGTTTCCAGCCCGAGAACGACCAGATCGCCCGTGGGTCCGCCCTTGGGCAATTCGCCTCCGGTTGCCGGGCCTGTCACGCTGCTATAGTCCGCGCCGATAGTCATCCGGTCGAGGTAGCGACCCCAAAAGGCCCGCGCAACGCCCATGACCTCAGTGTCTCCCGTCATTCGCATCGGCACCCGGCGTTCCAGGCTGGCTCTGGCCCAGTCCGGCATGATGCAGCGCGCCATCGCCGCCGCCATGGACCTGACGCTCGAGCAGGTGGTGCTGGTCGAGATCGTCACCACCGGCGACCGGATTCAGGACCGCCGCCTGCTCGAAGTCGGCGGCAAGGCCCTGTTCACCAAGGAGATCGAGGAAGCCCTGTTCGACGGCCGCGTCGACGTCGCCGTCCATTCGATGAAGGACGTCCCCGCCGAACAGCCTGCCGGCCTGCTCATCGCCGCCATCCCCGAGCGCGAAGACGCCACCGACGCCTTCATCAGCCACCAATACGCGTCGTTCGACGACCTTCCTGTGGGCGCGAAGTTCGGCACGGCCTCCCTGCGCCGCCAAGCCCAGGCGCTGGCGCTCCGCCCCGATCTCGACATCCAGATGCTGCGCGGCAACGTCGACACACGCCTGCGACGTGAAGCCGAGGGCGAGTTCGACGCCATCCTGCTGGCCACCGCCGGGCTCAACCGGCTGGGCCTGTCCGAAGTCATCCGCGAACGCCTGTCGCTCGACCGGTTTTTGCCCGCGCCGGGGCAGGGCGCTCTCGCCATCCAGATCCGCGACGGCGACGAGGAAGCCGAGAAACACGCCCGCTGGATCGCCGCCCTGAACCACCCGATGACGGCTTTGGCCATCGCTGGCGAGCGCGGCGCCATGACCGCGCTCGAAGGGTCGTGCCGCACGGCCGTCGGCGCCCACGCCACCTTCGGCGACGGCCATATGATGCTGACTACCGAAATGCTCAGCCCCGACGGCTCGGCCCGCTGGCGCCGGTCGGGTGTGCTGGGCGACATCCATGCCGCCAATGCCGAAGCCTCCGCCCGCATCCTGGGCGAAACGCTCGGCCACGAGGTTCACCTCGCTGCAGGCGATCAGGAAGTCGACCTCGCCACGCTGGATCAGGGCTGATCGTGTCCGGGCCCAGCTCGGGCGTCAGGGTCTGGATCACCCGCACGGCGCCCGGGGCCCAACGCCTCGCCGACCGCGTTCGTGAGGCCGGGTTCGATCCGATCGTCTCGCCGCTTCTGATGACCGATCCAGATTTCCCCACGCCGGATTTGACGTCCCTGCTGGATGACATCGCGGCCCTCGCCTTCACCAGCGTCAACGGCCTCCGGTTCGCCGACCTGACCCCCCGCCGCGACTGGCCCGTCTTCGCCGTCGGCGAACGCACGGCCGAGGCGGCGCGGGCCAGAGGCTTCACCGACGTCATATCCGCCGACGGCGACGCCCGCACCTTGGCCGAGACCATCGCGGCAGTCTGGGGCGACCGGCCCGGCCTCCTTCTGGCCCCGACCGCCGAACGCCCGGCAGCGGATCTGGCGGCATTGCTCGGCGACCGCGCGCCGGTTCGATCTCTCCCCGTCTACCGAACCGTCG
>DASVTM010000174.1:0-5397 GCA_036387575.1 Brevundimonas sp. | reverse complement strand
CCGTTTTCGTCGAACCCGTAGTCCTGCCCTGCGCCGACTACCGGTCGCGAACCTTCTCCGTAGGTCCCGATCGTGCACCAGTGGGAGGGCGGCGACACGGTCTCCGACCATGACGCTCCGCGCTTGAGCAGCACCTGGATGCCGGCCGGTAGTGTGCTGGCTGCGACCCTCGCCAGGGTCGCCCAGGCCGTCGCAGGCGTCAGGCCATCTGCGCTATCGTCGCCCGCGGGGTCGACATACCGGCGAATGTCATGCGCCATTGCGTCCACGGGAGGGCTCGTAGCAACCGCCAGCGCCGCAGCCGTGCCAATGCCGGAAATCTCGACGCTTCGAACCCACGCGTTGAGGGGTGTGGAGCCGTCCGGGCCGTTCGCGATCATCAGGGTATCGAGGCCCTCTGGCGCGAGGCTGAAAGCATCGTGGGCGTTGGCGCTCGCGACGGAAACACTGCGACCCTGGGCTCTGACCTGCAGCGCCGTTCGCGCGCCGCCGGGGCCGAGAATACGGGGGACACGGGGTTGCAGTGTCCCGTCGTGGCCTTCGCCTGATCCCGAGAGGATCAGGGCGTTGTCCCGGGCCCGGGTGACGGTGACCGCCGCCCCGGAGCCCGACACGGAAAACCATGTGCGGTCGACGGCGTCGGCGCGGTCCATGAACGCATCCATCACGACGGTGAACGGCGCCTTGAAAAGGCTGGAGTTCACCAGGGACAGCCGGTCAGCCGCCCGCACCGCCGGAGTGCCTGCGACGACGATGGGGCTGGTGCACATTGGCCCGGGCTCGATTTGCCACAGGATGATTTCGACTGTGGACATCGGGTCCACCACCACCGACAGGCCCTTGCCCACAGCGGCGGTGATGTTGGCCCGGATTGTTCGACGCCAATCCGTGTGACCGAATTTCGGTCCGTTGGCCGCCCCGCTGATCCGGATGTCCCCGGTTCCGGACACGCACCGGACCCAGGCGGAAATCGAATGTGCGCCCGCTGTTGCGATAGCGCCGTCGGCCAAAACGACAAAAGGCTTCCTCGGGTCCGGATTGTATCCCTGAAGCACGTTGCCGTTCATGATCCCGGCATCGATCAGGTCGCGAAAAATGAGCGCGCCGCTGGCGGGGGCGGTGGCCGCGTAAAGCTCATCCCGGCGATCGACGACGGTCCAGGTTGCGCTTCCCACCCCGGGGCTTGCGCTCCAGCCCAGCGTTGTCATCGGGGCCGCGTTGTAGCCTGCGGACAGATTTCCTGATGCGGCTTCCAGCAGCAGGCCCGCCTTGTCGTCCTGTCGCGGCATACCCGCTGGAAAAGCCCGCAAGGCGCCCTCAGGCGTCAGCGCCAGCCCGCCCGCGTGGCGGGCCGCCAGTCCCGGCGTGGACGAGGCGTCCCCCCGTCTCCTGCCGTTGACCAGATAACTGTCTCGTCGAAAATCGGTAAGAAGAACCGGCGTGGCGATGGCTGCCGTCGTGTCGATCGCCTCTGTCGCAGAAGAGATCAGGCCGCTCAGCGCCGGGGTCGACAGAAGTCCGCCGAGGACCTCACGTCTGATGAAGCCGGTGGTCATCGCTCATATCCCTCGAGTTGAAGCCCGCACTTGCACGATATCAGTCGCGGCCCGGGGGAGGATCGCAGAAGGTGTCTGTCAGAACGCCCGGATCAGCCCTTGGATGCCACTTCCGAGAGGGTCAGCTTCGTGACGACAGGGCGATGGTCCGAACCGGTCCTCTGCCCGACGCGGCGGCTGACGACCGCGAGATCAGGCGTGCGATAGACCTGATCGATCGTGATGCCGGCCACGGCCGGGAGTCGCGCCGGCCAGGTTCCGGGCCATCCCGGATTGGCCCTCAAGCCGGCCTCCTTGCGCAGCAGCCGACCGATCCGCGCGCTCGAGACGCTGTTGAAGTCGCCAGCGACGACGGTGGGACCCTTCGCTTCTACGAGCAAGGATTTCACGGCGAGGGCCTGCCTGATCTGCTCCCATTCAATCTGGTAGGGCCATGGGCGCGTCAGATGAGCACCGATGACCTGGAGGGGACCCAGCGGCGTATCGACCACCGCGCGGACATAGGTCACAGCACTGCCAATCTGGCCCTCTCTCCGGACTGGATATCGCGAGGCTATGACGGTCCGGTCGGTTCGCCCGAGCGAGTCTTCAGACGCCACTATGCGGTAAGGGTATCCGGCCAGCACCCCGTCGAGTCGCTCGATGACCTGCCGCGACGTCTCCACCAGCACTATGATGTCCGGGTTAGCATCCTCGATCGACGCCCGGATCCTGGACGCGTCCGGGTTCTCGAAAAACAGATTTGCGGAATAGAGGGTCACCACCGGCGCTCCGGGGCGCGCCACGCCTCGATCGGCAAAGGCTTGCGGCCAGACGGCGACAGCGAGCAGCAGCGCTACGAGCGCCCCGGTAATCATCGCCGGCCAAAGCCTGAGCGCTGCTGAAGCGATCACAAGCAGCAGCGTGGCCGCGAGGGCAGGCGCAGGGAACTGAGCCAGAATATCGACCCAGCGATGATCAATGTGAGTGAGCGCTGCAATGCCGGGCATGAGCAGAGCGAGCAGCATGCAAATCGCCAGTATCGTGAGGACGGATCGCCATCTCTCGCGATCCGGCCGCGGGCGAGTCGACCAGAGGATCGGCTCGTGTTCTGGCCCGCGATCGAACAGCAGCTTGGTCATGGCGCGAGGCTCCGGTGAAGGCGGTGACAGTGAGCGTGGAGCCGTCGGCCGAGGGAGGGAGGGAAGGCGGCCTGGCAGTCAAGGTAACATGAAGAGCGATTCCGATGTCGAGGTGAAACCTGGCCGGAGGATGGAGGTTTTCCCTTCCGGTCTTTCTCACGCCGCTTTCTCCGGGTCCAAGCAACGGGCTGCTCGCGCCTCGCGGCTGTGGCAGTCTGACAACGTCCGAACCGCTCCCCCCGTCTCTGGCGACACTCATGATTATGCTCTCCTTCGGGATTCTCCTGCTGCTTGGTTTATGGCTGGCCTGGCTTTTCCTGGCGCAACCCCTCGGCTTGAACGACCAGCTAAAGCGCCTCAGAAGACGAGGTCGTCGTCGCCGCTATTGATATCGTGGAGGCTCGACCAGGACGGCTGGCGCGAGCAGCGTCCGGCATTGGCGGATCGTTCAGAGATACAGGATGCTGCGCAAGCCCGTCGCCCGGCTTTCTCGGGGTGGCGGACCAGGGCGATCAGCGCGCTAGACCGCCAGGTGGTCTCGCACAGGCTGGCTGCGGGTCGGATTTCCTACCAGCAAGAACAGCGAAATGGCGACCCCGGAGGGACTCGAACCCCCGACCTCTGCTTTAGGAAAGCCTTGCTCTATCCGGCTGAGCTACGGGGTCACGCCTGGGTGGCCTAGCGGTTTGATGTGGTTGGGGGAAGTCCCCATTCTTCGAAGCTCCCATCAATGATGCGGCCTTCCAACGACCCGATTGTGGTTAACAACCTTTAAGATACAATATGTTGTACGGAACAAAGCCTGAATACGAAGGTGTCGCTGATTCGGTCCCGCTTTGTTTCTTCCCTGTTCCGCTGAACGGTCGCCGGCATTAATGGCCTTAAGGGCATGAAGCCTCCCGGCGACGCTTTTTGCGGGGCTGAGGGGTACAAGCCTTGTTCTGGAAGCGGAATGCTCCGATGTGGAGCGAATGATCGGATCCCTGTTTCGCCGCGCCAAACCCGCCAGCGCTCCCGCGTCCGTTCCCGACGGAGCTGTAGTCTGGGCGATCGGTGACGTGCATGGCCGGGCTGATCTGCTGGGCCCGCTTCTGAAGGCGGCTGTGGAAGACCTGCGAACGACCAGGCCTGTACGCCCTGTGATCGTGATGCTGGGCGACTATGTGGACCGCGGCGAGGACTCCCGTGGCGTGATCGACCTTCTGTGCGATCTGGCCAATCAGGGGGACATCGAGACCTGTTTCCTGCGCGGCAATCATGAAGACCGCTTCGAAGCCTTTCTGAGCCAGCCCGAGCTCGGTCCAGCCTGGAGCGAGTATGGCGGGCGCGAGGCGTTGCGTTCGTACGGTGTCACTGTTCCGGCCCTGCGCAACGACCCCGAAGGCTGGGCGGAGGCGTCGGCCCAGCTGAACGTCGCCCTCCCGGATCGGCACCGGCGTTTCCTGCTGCAGCAGAGGTCGTCCTTCGAGATCGGGGATTATTTCTTTGCCCACGCCGGGGCGCGGCCCGGCGTCGCACTGGCCGACCAGTCGGCGGATGATCTTATGTGGATCCGGGGTGATTTTCTGGCGGCCAAGACCCGTTTTGAGAAGGTCGTGGTGCACGGGCATACGCCGGAAGAGTCGGTCCATTCCGATCAGCGCCGCATCGGCATAGACACCGGGGCCTATGCCACCGGCGTGCTGACCGGTCTGCGTCTTGAGGCCAACCGGCGCGAGGTATGCCAGACCCGGCTGATGGGCCGGACTGTCGAAATAATACGCCGGTCTCTTTGACAGGCGTGCGCGAGGCTCCGTCGCTGCCTCAGTGCGGGAAAGACGCCGGGGTGATGGCCGGCGCCGGAATCGAAGCCGGCGCCCGGCTTGGCGTCGTAGAAGCTGTCGGGGCTGGTCCGGAGGCAGATCCAGGAACGACACTGGCTGGCGGAGGGACGGCCGGCGTCTGTGACACAGGTGATGTCCGCGCGTCCCCCTGATCGCAGCCCCGACCGGCATAGAGACCATTCAGATAGTTCCAGCGGTCGCGGCGGGTGTCGGCCTCGGCTTCCCGCCGGTTTTTCGCCGGGCTGGTCAGGGCGTCGGCGCCCGCAACGGCCAGCCCCGCGCCGGGCACCAGCAGTGCGGCGCCCGCGCGAGCGATACCGCCGACGCGGCCCAGAAGTCCCGGACCGGATTCGCCCATGTCGGCGCTGAGGGCGGCGCCCTCATCAGCCATCTGGCGGCAGGACAGGGTGTCGTCGCCGGGGCGAACCACCGTCGCCGGCGCGTCTTGCAGCGTGAGGGCCGATGCGGGGCCCGCCGCCGCCGCCGTCAATCCCATCGCCGCGACCATGGTCACCGTCGTCATCGAATAGCGTCGCATTTCGGACTCCCGTTCTTCCCCGTCAGGCACTTAACGACGCGCGTTTGCGATCCGTTGCCTTGGCTGGCTTGAAGTCGGAACTGTTCCGCTTGAGGAACCGCGATCTAATCGCCACCTTATGCAAATCATGAATGACCGCCCGACAGGTCTGGGGCCCTCCCGCGTTATCGCGGTGCTGGGGCCGACGAATACCGGCAAGACCCATCTGGCGGTCGAACGGATGCTGGGTCACGCCTCGGGCATGATCGGCCTGCCGCTGCGTCTGCTGGCGCGCGAGATCTATGAGCGGATCGTAAAGCTGCGTGGGGCGTCGGCGGTCGCCCTGATCACCGGCGAGGAAAAGATCATCCCGCCGCGGC
>DASVTM010000173.1:0-7260 GCA_036387575.1 Brevundimonas sp. | reverse complement strand
CGGTTCAAGGGCGCTGTTGGAGCGGCCCAGGTCGCCATGAGCAAGGGCAGGGCGCGCGCGGCTCAGCGGATGGCCGACCCGGCGGTGAGCGGATGAGGGACGTGGTCGCGAAACGCACCCGCTATCCCGGACCGATTACCGAGGCGAAGAAGCACTCGCACGATCTGGTCGCGCGTGGGTTCGCGACCGACGAGGCGCTGGCGCAGGTGCTGAATCGCTATCCGGCCGAGCTGTTCGACATCAACCTGTACGACTACGACGACGAAGGTCAGGTCACGCTGCGGACCGGGGCGCGAGGCAAGCTGTCGGGCGACAAGCTGCTGGAGGCCATTCAGGCCGGTCGGCTGTGGGTCAACCTGCGCGACGCCCGCAACGGCTGTCCCGATCTGTGGGCCGCCGCCATGGATGAGTTCAGGAAGGTCGAGGCGACCTATCCGGGGCTGAAAGCGGTCAAGAACGCCGGCCAGCTGATCATTTCGTCGCCGGTCGCCAAGGTGCCGTATCATTTCGACCCGGCAGGGGTGGTGCTGTTCCACCTGCGTGGTTGCAAGCGGGTTTTCGTTTATCCGGGCGACGAGCAGCATCTCCCAGAGCGCAACATGGAGCAGGTCGTCGCGCGCCAGACGACCGAGGAACTGCCCTACGTCCGCGCCTTCGAGAGCGATGCACAGGTCATGGATCTGGAGCCGGGCGAGGCCCTGACCTGGCCGCTGTACGCGCCGCACAGGGTCGAGAACCTCGACCGGTTCTGCGTCAGCCTTTCGATGGACTTCCAGACCTGGCCGTCGCGGTTCAGGAACGGCGCCCTTTATACCAACGCAGTGATGCGCAGTCGGGGCGGCTCGCCGCGTTTCACCGACACTATGTCTTCACCGGAGCTGGCAGCGCGCTGGGCGGCGTCGCTGATGTTGAAGCGTGTCGGCGGGCTGAAGAGCCGGCTCAGTAGCTTCGAGCGCGACTTCGAACCCGCACTCGGCGCCTCGGATGGAGCCGGCGCGCTTCGAGTCTGACAGACCGGCGTTCGTGAATTCGGTGTCATGACGTCGAGTTAAAATGACTCGGCGTGAGCATGGGAGCATTTTCCGGTCAGAACCGGAGAGGAAACCCGTCATGAACTTCGCAGTTGTCGCCACCGCAGCCTCCATCGCCGTCCTTGGTTTCGCCGCCGCCGCACCCGCCTTCGCCAGCGATGGACCCGAAGTCCGCATCCGGCATTCGGTCGCCCGGATGGTCGTGGTGGTCGAGGACCGCGCGGATGTCGTCGTCGAGATCGAAGGCGGCGCCGCAGGCCTTCCGCGTCCGACCGTGACCCGCATCCGCAACGAAATCCGCATCGACGGTGGCCTCGGGCGCAACGCCACCCGCAACTGCAGCACCGGCAACTCCGCCGGTCGCCAGCCTGGTGAGGGCGCGTCAGTCGAGGTACGAGGCAAGGGTCGCGTGGAACTGTCCGCCGCGCCCCTGATCCTCGTCCGCACCCCGCGTCAGGTGTCCGTCAGCGTCGAAGGCGACGCGGTGTTTGGCGCCGTTGGCCGGGGCGCACAGGCCGTCGAGCTGTCCAACAACGGTTGTGGTGGCTGGACTGTAGCCAACGTCGCCGGCCCGCTGTCGGTGTCGATCGCGGGGTCGGGCGACATTCGCGCCGGGACCTCTGGCAAGCTGGAAGCCAACATCATGGGCTCGGGCGATCTGTGGGCCGGGGCGACCGGCGACATCGAGGCCAACATCATGGGGTCCGGCGACATGAACCTCGGCGCCGGAAATCGCCTGGAAGCCAACATCATGGGATCCGGAGACCTGAACGTCGCCGCGATCAACGGTCCGCTGTCGGCCAACATCCCGGGGTCGGGCAATATCACCGTCCGCGGCGGTCAGGCCGCCAATGTCTCGGCCAACGTCATGGGCTCAGGGGACATCGACCTGCAGGGGCAGGCGGGATCGGTGTCCGCCAACATCATGGGCTCAGGCGACATCCACATCGCCCGCGTCACCGGCGCCGTCAGCCAAAGCACCATGGGCTCGGGCCGCGTCCACATCGGCGGCTAGGCCTCGCGCCTGCCACTCGGAAAACACGCACGAAAAAGCCCCGGCGGATTGCTCCGCCGGGGCTTCTGTTCGATCAGTCGGGACAGGCCCGACCGGGTCTTACAGGCCGCCGAAAGCGCCGGCTGCGTTCAGCACGGTGCGGCCGAGGTTGGCGCCCGAACGGTCACGAGCCTGGAGGCCGCCACCGAAGCTGTAGCGAACGCCGACCTGGAAGGTGTCGACGTCGACGTCGGTGTCTTCCAGCGAGACGCGGTTGTATGTCGCGAACGCGCTGAAGGGCGAGGCTGCGAACTGGTATTCAGCGCCGGCGCCGTAAGCCCAGGCGTCAGCATCCACGCCATTGGCTTCGACGTTGTTCCACGAGGCGCCAGCGTTCAGGCGCAGGTTAGGCTGCACGTAGAAGGCGACATCGCCGCCGACGGTCCACAGGTCGATGTCGTCGACCGAACCGTAGGAGACCAGACCCGTCAGGGTCGAACCGGCGAAGTATTTCTGGGCGTCGACGCCGACGGTGAAGAGGGTGTCGTCACCTGCGTCGGTCGCGCCGACGAAGCCGCCGAGGCGGATGTCGCCGTTGACCATGGTCGTCAGGTGAGCCGAGCCGCGCAGGGCGGTGTCATCGTTCAGGTCGCTGTCAGCGAAGGTCGCTGCGGCGTCCAGCGTCACGGTCCAGGCGCCGAAAGCGGGCATGGCGATGTTGCCGTCGATCACGGCGCCTTCCGATTCGAGATCGGAGTTGTCGATCGAGCTGTTCACGTAAGCGACGCCAACCGAACCGATTGCATCCTGAGCCAGGGCAGGGGCGGCGAACATCGAAACGGCGGCGGTCGCGAGGAGGAGAGTTTTCATAGTGTAGTCCTTGATTGCAGTATGCCCGTGCGCGTCGAGGCTCGCGGGGAGGGCGCTGCTATCAGGTCCGGCTGCCAATGCGCACGCCCTTTGCTTCAATGATGTGACACTACCGCCAAGCGTGGCCGAAGCATCACGCATTGCGGCTCAAATGCGTCAGGCGGCGTGCCGAATGTGGCAAGTGGTTAATATTGCTTCGGATTTCAAGGATTTGGTCAACCGATGACCGATGAAGCGCGTTCTGTCGGGGGGAGGCTCGAACTGCCCTGAGGGTTCAGTGGCTATCCAGACGCCGACTTGCGTCCACAACACAGGTGTCGCCCACCGTATATATAGAGGACCCTCAAAAGCCGGTCACGCGTAGTATATAGAACCCGTTCGGCGCGGGCGGCGTGACCTGCTCGCCACGGCCCTGCCAGAGTCCGCAAAACCCGGCTGCGCCACGGTTTCGCCGCTTGACGAAAACGGAATCGATCGTCATAAGCACCAACTCTTGTTGGACCGGCTGTGCGGCGAACCCCTCGGGGCAAGTCGCAGACGCGGTCCGCAGGAACGACCTCGGATTGTTCTTTGTAGCGAACCAGGACTTCAACGGCCTTCGCGGGCGACTGCGTGGGCCGATCGTTTTTGCGGACGTGCGTACTCTGAGGGCGTTTTACGCCTGAAGGCCTCCGGTCTTTGAAATGGTTCACAGGGACGCAGGTTCGCCTGCTTGGGATATAAAGACCGATATGGATCAAAGCATCCGCATCAGGCTCAAGGCCTTCGATCACCGCGTCCTCGACTTTTCGACGCGCGAAATCGTGAATACGGCCAAGCGCACGGGCGCCACAGTTCGTGGTCCGATCCCGTTGCCGACCCTGATCGAAAAGTTCACCGTGAACCGCTCGCCGCACGTCGATAAGAAGTCGCGCGAGCAGTTTGAAATCCGCACGCACAAGCGTGTCCTCGACATCGTCGACCCCACCCCGCAGACCGTGGACGCGCTCATGAAGCTCGACCTGTCCGCTGGCGTGGACGTCGAGATCAAGATTTAAAGAAACAAAGGCGGGATCCGATATGCGCACGGGCGTGATCGCCAAAAAACTGGGAATGACGCGTCTCTTCGCTGAAGACGGCGCGCATATCCCGGTCACGATTCTGGAGCTGGATGGCTGCCAGGTCGTGGGTCAACGTACTCAGGAGCGGGACGGCTACGTCGCCCTGCAACTGGGCGCCGGCACCAAGAAGGCAAAAAACACGAACAAGGCTCAACGCACGACCTTCGCTACGGCGGAAGTCGAGCCCAAGCACCACGTCACTGAGTTCCGCGTGTCTGACGACGCGCTGATCGAAGTCGGCGCCACTCTCTCGGCAGACCATTTCGTCGCCGGTCAGAAGGTGGACATCCAGGGCGAAACGATCGGCAAGGGTTTTGCCGGTGGTATGAAGCGCTGGAACTTCGGCGGTCTGCGAGCCACGCACGGCGTGTCGCTTTCGCACCGTTCGCTGGGTTCGACTGGCCAACGCCAGGATCCGGGCAAGACGTTCAAGGGCAAGAAGATGGCCGGTCAGCTGGGGATGGAAACCATCACCACGCAAAACCTGACCGTCGTCCGTGTCGACGTCGAGCGCGGCCTCATCATGGTCAAGGGCGCTGTCCCCGGCCACGAGGGTTCGTGGGTCAAGGTTCGCGACGCGCACAAGAAGCCGTTCGCCGACCTGCCTTTCCCGGGTTCTTTCAAGGCCAAGGGCGCTTCGGCTGCTCCTGTCGCCGCTGAGACCCCTGCTGAGGACGCTCCGGCGGCCGAAGTGACCGAAGGCGGTGAAGCATGAAACTTTCAGTGATCAACCTCGACGGCGCGGCTGCCGGTGACGTGGAACTGTCGGATATCGTTTTCGGTATCTCCGACATCCGCGGCGACATCCTGGCCCGTTACGTCAACTGGCAACTGGCCAAGCGCCGCGCCGGTACGCACAAGGTTCAGACCCGGAACGAGAACTCTCGCACCGGCAAGAAGATGTACAAGCAAAAGGGCACCGGCGGCGCTCGTCACGGTTCGCGCCGTGCACCGCAGTTCGTTGGTGGTTCGCGCGCTTTCGGCCCGATCGTTCGCGATCACGGCTTTGATCTCCCCAAGAAGGTCCGTGCCTTGGCCCTGCGTCACGCCCTGTCGTCCAAGGCCAAGAGCGGCGATCTCGTCGTCGTCGACGCCCTGACGCTGGCTGAAGTGAAAACCTCGGCTCTGCGCGACACCTTCGGCAAGCTGGGCTGGACCCGGACGCTGATCATCGCCGGACCTGAAGTCGACGTGAACTTTGCTCTGGCCTCGCGGAACATCCCGCAAGTCCACGTGCTGCCGAACGCCGGCCTCAACGTTTATGACATCCTGCGCGCGGACAAGCTGGTGCTTTCCAAGGCGGCTGTGGACGCTATCGAAGCGACCTACGCCGACTACAAGCCCTCGCGTCGCGAGCAAGCTCAGAAGGAAGCCGCGTAATGGCCGCCGCTCCCACCGCCAAACACTACGACACCATCCTGTCGCCGATCATCACCGAAAAGGCGACGATCCTGTCAGAGCAGAACAAGGTCGTCTTCCGCGTCGCCGGCACGTCCACCAAGGACGAAATCGCCGCTGCCGTTGAAAGCCTGTTCAAGGTCAACGTGCTCAAGGTCAACACCATGGTGACCAAGGGCAAGACCAAGCGCTTCCGCGGCATCCTTGGCCGTCGGGCCGACATCAAAAAAGCGATCGTGACGCTGGCCGACGGCCAGTCCATCGACGTCACCACGGGGCTCTGATCAGATGGCCTTGAAAACATACAATCCGACATCGCCGGGCCGTCGCGCCCTGGTGCTGATCGACCGTTCGGAGCTCTTCAAGGGCCGTCCGGAAAAGTCGCTGACCGAAGGCCTGACCAAGTCAGGCGGACGTGGTCAGGGCGGTCGCATCGCTGTCCGCTTCCGCGGCGGCGGCGCCAAGCGCCTGTATCGCAAGATCGACTTCAAGCGCCGGAAGTTCATGACCGCTACGGTCGAACGTCTGGAATACGATCCGAACCGTACCGCCTTCATCGCTCTCATCACGTATGAGGACGGCGAAAAGGCCTATATCGTCGCACCGCAACGCCTCAAGGCGGGTGACACGATCGTGGCTGGCGAAAAGACCGACGTGAAGCCTGGCAACGCCATGCCGCTGCGCTCGGTCCCGGTCGGAACGATCATTCACTGCGTTGAAATGAAGCCGGGCAAGGGCGCCCAGCTGGCCCGTTCGGCCGGTGCATACGCCCAGCTCGTCGGTCGTGACGCCGGCTACGCCCAGATCCGTCTGGGTTCGGGCGAGCTTCGCATGGTTCTGGACGGCTGCATGGCCACTGTGGGCGCCGTTTCCAACGCCGACCACATGAACCAGAACCTCGGCAAGGCCGGTCGTGTTCGTCACATGGGCTTCCGTCCGCACGTTCGCGGCGTCGCCATGAACCCCGTCGACCACCCGCATGGTGGTGGTGAAGGCCGGACCTCCGGTGGTCGTACCCCGGTTACGCCGTGGGGTAAGGACACCAAGGGCACGCGCACTCGCAAGAACAAGGCGACGGACAAATACATCATCCGTACCCGCCACGTTAAGAAGGCTCGCTAAAGATGGCTCGCTCCTCCTGGAAAGGCCCGTTCGTCGACGGGTATCTGCTCAAGAAGGCCGACGCCGTTGCGACGTCGGGCCGCAGCAAAGACGTGATCAAGACGTGGTCGCGTCGCTCCACCATCCTGCCGCAGTTCGTGGGCCTTACTTTTGGCGTCCACAACGGTCACAAGCACGTTCCTGTGCACGTGAACGAGGACATGGTCGGCATGAAGCTGGGCGAGTTCTCGCCCACCCGTTCGTTCCCCGGCCACGCCGCGGACAAGAAGGCGAAGCGGAAGTAACATGCCAAAGACCAACAATCCCCGCCGCGTCGGCAATACGGAGGCCCGCGCCAAGCTGGTCAACGTCCGCATCAGCCCTCAGAAGCTGAACCTCGTCGCGCAGTCCATCCGTGGCCTGCCGGTGCAAAAGGCGCTGAACGAACTTGAGTTCAGCCGCAAGCGCATCTCCGACGACGTTCGCAAGGTTCTGTATTCGGCTGTGTCGAACGCCGAGAACAACCACAACCTCGACATCGACAACCTCGTCGTCGCCGAGGCCTTCGTGGGCAAAAACCTGGTGATGAAGCGTTTCGCGAGCCGCGCTCGTGGTCGCTCGTCGCGTATCCTGAAACCGTTCAGCGAGATCACCATCGTGGTCCGTGAAGCCGGCGAGGCCGCCTGATATGGGTCAGAAAATCAATCCGATCGGTTTCCGCCTCGGCGTGAACCGTACCTGGGACAGCCGCTGGTTCGCGGACGGT
>DASVTM010000172.1:0-2406 GCA_036387575.1 Brevundimonas sp. | reverse complement strand
CACTGGGGCCCGGACCTGCGCATCGCGGCAGGGTGATCCAGTTCGCCTGCGCCGGTTCGGGCGAGGGAGCCTCGACGGTCGCCCGTGAGTTCGCCCGCCTCGCTGCCGTGCGCGCCCGCAAACCCGTCTGGCTCGTCGACGCCGATCTGGTGCAGCAGGGCCAGCAGGAGTTCATCGCCGCCGAGCCTGACCGCTTCGGCCGCATGGGCGCCGCCGCCGCCGCCACACCGGACGGGTCAGTGTTCTACGCAGTGACGCCGCCGGTGCTGGGCCGTGACGGCAAGCCCGTCGATCCGGCTCGCCTGATGACCGCGCGACCCTGCCTGGGCGGTCGCCTTTGGGTTACCCGGTTTCGCGCCGAGACGCTGCGCTCGGGCCAGAGGGCCGAGCCCCTGCCAGACCCGCGCTATTGGGACACCATGCGCCGCCACGCCGACACGGTGATCATCGACGCGCCCGCCGCCGACCGCAATGACCTCGCCATCACCCTCGCGCCCTATGTGGACGCCACGATCCTGGTCGTAGCCGCCGAAGGCTCGCCCGACGGATCGGTCGGCCTGCGCGACGAGATCGAAGCCGTCGGCGGCCGCATCGCCGGCGTCGTCGTCAACCGCTCGACCTACAAGCCGCCTGCGTTCCTGCGGCGGTTGGTGGGCTAACCGGCCTTCACCTTCTCCAGCCGTTCTAGTTCGCGCAGGCCGTAGAAATGCGGCTCGAAGCCCTTGGTCCACAACACCTTGCCGAGACCTCTGGCCGCCTTGTCCAGCGCCTCGGCGCGCCTGTCGTTGTTGATCAGGGTCAAGATGAGAGCGACCAGCGCCCACACCCCGGCCTGTCCCGCGCCGATCCCCATCCACAGCAGCATGCGTACCGGCTTGCCCTGTTTCCAGGCGATCTGGGGCGGGCTCTGGCCATAGGCGAAGGCGCGGGTGAGGGCGTATTTGAGGGTGGCGCGGTGAGCGGGCGCATACTCGTCGACCCAGGCGTCGCAGGCCCAGCCGAACGTGCCGCCGCGCATGGCCAATGCCGAAAACAGAGCGTCGTCCTCACCCCCGCTGGCGTCAGTGCTGGGATCGAACGGCGCATCGCCGGGCAGGGCGGTCGCCCTCAGCATCAGGGAGTTGCCGCAGCCGTAGGCGTGATCCAGCAGTTGCGTCTGCTCGGGACCCTGACGACCGAAAAACGTTTCCAGATACCGCCGCGTCCATCCGACGCTGGCGGGTACGCGGCCATGGATCGGCCCGAACACCACGTCGCAGTTCAGGGTCTCACGCGCCTTGAGCAATCGCTCCAGCCAGTTCGGCGTCGCCTTCTCGTCGTCATCCAGGAACGCGATCAAGGGTGAGATCGTCGCCGCCAGCCCGGCGTTGCGCGCAGTCGACACGCCCGGTCTCGGCTCATGCCGATAGACCAGCGGGACGGGACAGGCGACGGACAGTCGCCCGCAGACGCTTGCCGCGCTGCCTTGCGGATCGTTGTCAACGACCACCACGCTGGCGAGGCGCTTGACGACTCCCTTCTGCGCAAAAACCGACTTGAGCGCGCGCTCGAGGGACTCTGGGCGGCGCATGGTCGGAATGATGACGGCGACGTCTTTCATGACCTAGACCGCCTCGGCGTAGAGAGCGGCGCGGTAAACGCGCAACGAAAACGCTCGCGTCTTGACCGGCAGCCAGTCGGCCATCGCAGCCTGCTTCATCATCGGCCGCAGAACCTTGAGCATCGGCAGCCGCTTCAGCATCTTCGCCACCTTGAAGCTGGGATAGCCCGCAATGATGTCTGGATGCTTGGCTGCGACCCGCGCGAAATTGTCCGCCGACTGTTCGTATTTCCCAGCGAGCGATGCCGTCGTGTCCAGTCCCATATGGGTCGCCGGATTATCGACGTGGATTACCGGATAGCGGCGCGAGACCCGCATGGCCCATTCCACGTCCTCCCAGCCCCAGCCGCTGAAGCCGGAATCGAACGCCTCGGCCTCGAACACGTCGCGGCGGACCAGCAGGTTGGAGGTGTAGACATATTTCTCGGGCGTCTTCGAGCGCTCGTCCCATGGCAGGCATTCGGATTTGGCCGCCATGGCGCGATGCACCGCGTACTTCGGCTCCGTCGAGGCCTGAAGCAGCGAGAACCCCCCGAATGCTACAGCCGGAGCCTGCGATGTCACCAGATCGACCCAGGTTCCAAGAAAACGGGGCTGGTCCGGCCGCATGTCGCTGTCGAGGAAAAGCAGGCTTCCGCCGCGCGCCGCCTCGGCCAGACGGTTCCGCCCAACGGCACGGCCCTCATTAGAGGTGAGGGTGATCAGGCGGACGGGCAGGACCATCTGATGGATTACGTCCATCAGGTCCGCCGTCAGCTGCGCATCATTGGTGCCGTCGTCGAGGATCACGATCTCGACCGACCGGC
>DASVTM010000171.1:0-3952 GCA_036387575.1 Brevundimonas sp. | reverse complement strand
TCATCATGCAGCCTGTGGGCGTCGGCCTTCCCGGGGGTTGAAAGCCGACGACCGGACAGTCCCCCTTAATACGGAACGGGTGTCGTCGCTGGACGAGAGGAGAGCCGCCGTCGTCGCCGCGTCCGTTGCCGCAATGACGCTGCAGTCAGTGTTGCATCGGACCCTGACCTGAACACCGCAGCCTTTGCGATGAAGGATTATCTTGTACGTCTTCATGTATCCTCCGCGTGCGCAAGGTCGGGACTTGGCGCCGGCCATTTCGCTGACCGGGTTCGTGTAACCGCCGATCTGGCTTCACGTTCCTGAGTTCGGGGCCCGACACGCCCACACATGCCCAAGGTGGGGGCAGCAATCCTTTCGATGCCCTGCAAGTGGTGTCGGGGGTCATCAACCGACTACAGCTCTGGCTGACGACGTAGACTTCGCTGTTGCAGGCACATCACGACAATGACTCGGCTGACCGATCCGGCGCGATCACCGTCCGCTGATAATCCAGTCGGGGCCTGTGCGAGGACGCGTTCGGAGGCGAATCCTGGTTTGCTCCGAAGGGCTCGGTTATCGATCGTAGATCCTGTCGATGGCGTCGGCGACGGCGACGATGCTTTCGATCTCGGGGTCGAACCTTTGGCCCCGCCGGAGCCGGCTCGCCCATTCGATGGCTGCGCGGCCGCCCCAGTCATCGGGCGGGGTACTCAGGATTTCCGTTGAGGTTCCGACGTAGCGTTCGGCCGTGAAGTCGTAGAAGGAGCCGTTCACATTACGCAAGGCTCCACCGCCGTGCGCTCCGTAAGCCGAGGCGGAGATCACCGCCTCCTGACCCGCCGGCAAGTTCCACGAGCAGGCCAGCCGCACCACCGCGCCGGTGTCGAGGGTGAGGGTGGCGACGGCGAAATCCTCGACCTCGGCGCTCGTGTTCGTCAACGGTCGCCCGCCTGAGAACAGGTTCGAGGTCACGTCGACGACTGCAGCGCCCGGCAGCATCCACAAGGCAAGGTCGATCAGATGCACGCCGAGATCCATGACGCATCCGCCGCCGGAGAGGGCGCGATCATAGAACCACGGCTTGTCGGGGCCGTAGGCGTTGTGGAAGGTCAGATCGATGGCGTGCAGCGGGCCAAGCGCGCCTTCGCGGACCAACGCGCACAGTTGCTGAGCACCCTCAGTGAAGCGGTACGACAGGTCTACGGCGAGCAGACGATCCGCTCGCCTCGCCGCCTCTACGACCGAGCGCACCTCGGCAGCTGTTCGGCCTAACGGCTTCTGGCAAAAGACGGCTTTACCGGCGTCCAGCGCCTGGATCGACTGAGCGGCGTGGGCGGCGCTCGGTGTAGCGATGACGATCCCGTCCAGATCGAGCGCGAGCAGGGCGTCCAGACTGTCGACCCGAGTAGCTGCGGGAGCGAGCGCCAGCGCGGCCGCTGCGAGTTCGTCCTGAGGCTCGACGATGGCGACGGCGTCGACATCCCCGGCTTTCAGGATCGCTTCCATCCGGTGCCGGCCGATCCATCCGACGCCGAGAAATCCTACGCGTGGAGCGTTGCCTAGCGCGATCAAGCGAAGGTCACCAGCGCCTTGACGAAGCCCGCCGGCCGATCGCGGGTGGCGTCGAGGGCTTCATCAAGCTGGTCGAGATTATAGGTGGCGGAATAGAGCGGCGTCGGATCGAGCCGGCCTGAAGCGACCGCTTCCACCGCCTCGCGGACGCCGCGTGCGTACATGGCGGGGTCGCGTTCGTGCGCATTCACGACATCGAGGCCGCGCCAGTTCCACAACTGCATGTTCACCTGACGCGGACCGTCCTGATGATAGCCGGCGATGATCAATCGGCCGTGTTCACGCGTTAACTCGGCAGCGAGGTCGAGCGGCCACTGCTTGCCGACAGCCTCGATGACCCGGTCGCAGAAGAGGCCGTCGGTCATGGCTGCGACCTTGCTGATCAGCGCATAGTGATCGTCCATCGGCAGGGTTTCGGCGGCGCCCATGTCACGGGCGAGCTGCAGGGAGGACGGACGCCGCGAAATGGCGATGACCCGCGCGCCGGCTTCGGACGCCAGACGGGTCAGGATCGCGCCGAGAAAGCCGATGCCGATGATTGCGACGGTTTGGCCAGCGTGGATGTCGCTGCGACGAAAGATGTTCATCGCGCATCCCAGCGCTTCGCCGGGAAAGGGCTTGTCGGCGAGACTATCCGGCAGGGGCACAACCTGACCGGCGTCGGCGAGGTCGTATTCGGCATAGCTGTGGTGGGACAGGGTGGCGACGCGCTGGCCAATGGCGGCCTCCGTCACACCGTCCCCGACGGCGTCCACGACGCCCCAGCCTTCGTGCCCGAGACCGCCGGGTTCGGTCGGGAAATTCATCCAGTCCGGTCCGGCCCAGGGCGTCAGGTTACTGGCGCAGACCCCGCATCCTTCCATCCGCACACGCACCTGTCGTGGGCCGGGCTCGGGGCGCGCGAGGGTCTGAACCTCCACCCGACCGGGCCCTGTGACTACGGCTGCGCGCATCGTCGCCAGGCGCGAGGGGGAGGCTGCTGTCATGATATCATTCATGCGGTTTGCCTCCTGGGTTCAGCTACGGATCGGGCTTGCGTGGCTTCAGCGTCGAACCAGGCGATGGTCGCTTGCAGTCCTTGCGACAGGTTGACCTGGGGCCGCCATTTCAGGATGGCGTCCGCCTTATCGATATTCGGTCGGCGGCGTTTTGGATCATCGACCGGCAGAGGGTTGTGCGTGACGGGCGAGCTTGAGCCGGTCAGTTGCTGGATCACGCCAACCAGTTCGCTCACCGTCAACTCGGTCGGATTGCCGAGATTGATCGGGCCAGGCTGGGGTCCCGCGTGCTCCATCAGGGCGATCAGGCCGCTGATCATGTCCTCGACGTAGCAGAACGAACGGGTCTGGGATCCGTCGCCAAAGACGGTGATGGGCGCATTCGCCAGCGCCTGACTGACAAGGTTGGAGACGACCCGGCCATCAGCCGCCGAAAGACGTGGGCCGTAGGTGTTGAAAATCCGGGCCACCCGAACCTCGCCGCGGCCCGCCCGATCGTAGTCGAAGGTCAAGGTTTCAGCGCACCGCTTGCCTTCGTCGTAACAGGCCCGGGGACCGGTGCAGTTCACATTGCCGAGGTAGGTCTCCGGCTGGGGGTGAACCGTCGGATCGCCATAGATTTCGCTCGTCGACGTCAGCAGGAACCGGGCGCCCGTCGTTTCAGCCAGGTCCAGCAGGTGTTTGGTTCCGACCACGCTGGTCAGGAGCGTGTGCTGCGGATCGGCCTGGTAGAGAGGCGGCGACGCCGCGCAGGCGAGATTGTAGATGCGGTCGAAAGACCGGCTGGCGATGCGTTCAGGCAAGGGTTCGACGATGTCGGCCTTGATAAACTCGAAGTTCGGGTGGCCCAGCGCGTCCTTCAGGTTGTCGAGCGACCCGGTCAGGAGATTGTCTAGGCACAGGACCTCACA
The DNA here is from genome assembly GCA_036387575.1 of Brevundimonas sp. GTDB lineage: Bacteria > Pseudomonadota > Alphaproteobacteria > Caulobacterales > Caulobacteraceae > Brevundimonas. The sequence goes on along the minus strand of DASVTM010000171.1, from coordinate 489 downwards.
GCCTTGGGCGAGCAGCCTGTCGCACAGATGGGAGCCGAGGAAGCCTGCGCCTCCAGCGACGAGGACGCGGCGTGCAGAGGTGGGCCTCATGGTGATGTCCCTGGCGGTGTCGACGCGCGGGCGGGCGGACCGCCGCTGGATGGCCGCGTGCAGTTCGTGTTCGAGCGTGACGGCGCGCTGGTCGGCGGTATGATGATCCAGAACACGACGCCGCGCCCCGGCGGCCATGGCCTGTCGAGCCGGTTCGTCTACGGACAGCGCGCGGGCGACGTCGTCGGCGGTAAGGGCCAGCACGATCTCTGTTCCCGGCTGGAACAGGGTGTCCAGTCCCTCCCAGACATCCGAAATGATCGGGGTCTCGCAGGCCGCAGCCTCGAACAGGCGAATGCTGGGGCTGAAACCTGCCTTGACCATGTCGGCGCGCGTGACATTCAGGGTGAAGCGGCTCGCGCTGTAGAAGTCGGCGTGATCGGCAGGCGCTACATGCTC
>DASVTM010000170.1:0-6042 GCA_036387575.1 Brevundimonas sp. | reverse complement strand
TGATGGCGGTTTAGCCTCTGGCGAGGCCCGCGTCACCGGCTCGCGTGGTCGGATTTGACGAGAACTAGTCGGCGAGTTCGATCCATGTCGGAGCGTGGTCGCTGGCGTGGTCCTGACCGCGCACGGCTCGGTCGACCCCGGCGTCGGTCAGGCGTTCGGCGGCGGGGCCGTTGAGCAGCAAGTGATCTATTCTGAGGCCCGCGTCGCGCGCCCATGATTCACGGAAATAGGACCAGAAGGTCCATTGGGGATCGTTGGGGAACCGCTCGTCCAGCGCGTCGGTCCATCCCTGCTCCAACAACCGGGCGAAGGCGGCGCGGCTCTCGGGCTGCAGCAAGGCGTCTTTCTTCCACGAGCGGGTGTTGTAGATGTCGGCGTCGGTCGGGACGACGTTGTAGTCACCGGCCAGAACTACCGGAGCCCCGGTCCCGAACAAGGTGGCGGCGTGAGCGTTCAGCCGCTCGGCCCACGCCAGCTTGTAGTCGAACTTCGGTCCCGGCCGGGGGTTGCCGTTCGGCTGATACAGGCAGGCGATCAGGACGCCGTTCACAGCCGCCTCCAGATATCGGCTTTGGGCGTCCCTGGGGTCGCCCGGCAAGGCGCGGCGAGTGACGATCGGCTCGGCGTCCCGCGACAGGATAGCCACCCCGTTCCAACGATGCTCGCCCTGCCACACGGCGTGGTAGCCGGCGTCTGCGATGGCCTTGGCGGGGAACTGGACGTCGGTGGCTTTCAGCTCCTGGAGGCAGGCGACGTCCGGCCTCGCATCGGCGAGCCAATCCAGCAGGCTGCCCAATCGGCTGTTTACGCCATTGATGTTGAAGGTGGCGATCCTCACCGAAATGTCTTCATGCGGGTTCAGGCTGCGCGGCCAGGGGGAGGCCGAGATCGGTCATCACACTTCGCATCATCCGGTAGCAACCGCACGAGGCGTGTTCCAGAGCTTGGCGGTTGGTGACCTCGACCCATCCGCGACCCCGTGTGATCAGGCGCTTGGCCTCGAGCGCGGCGCCGACCTCGCTGACCGTGGCGCGGCGCACGCCCAGCATGCCCGCGATGTCTGACTGGGTGAGATCGAACCGGTCCTCGTCCGAGCGGTCGTGGATCGTCAGAAGCCAGCGGGCCAGCCGTTCGTCCAGCCGATGCTGGGCGTTGCAAGCGGCGGTTTGCTGTACCTGAGCGAAGAGACCTTCGGTATAGCGGGCGAGAGACATCCGCATGGTCTCACTGTGCGCGAGAGCGTCGGTAAAGACTGCGTTGGGAAGGGTGACGGCTACACCATCCGACTGCGAGATGGCGCGGCTCGAAGCGCGCGCGTTCATCGGGCCGCAGGTCACGCCGACCAAACCTTCGCGGCCGATGGCGGCCGTTTCGATCATCTTGTCGTCCGGCAGCAGGGTCATCAGCGAGACTACGCCCCTGAGCGGAAACCAGACCTCGTCGACGGCCTCGCCGGCGTCATAGATCACCTGGCCCTGAGCGAAAGATTTTTCATTCAGATGCGGTGCGATCCGCCGGCGGTCTGCAGGCGCGAGCCCGGCGAGCCAGAGATTGTCCATCATGCCCTCCACAATAGTCATCGGTAACGCCAAAGCTTGGCCGTGCGTTCCTCTGTCCAGAACCCGACCTTGGCATGGCTTGTAGAGAGGCCCGGCGCGCGCTACGGCGGAGGGAGGCGAGGGACATAAAATGGCGCAAATGCCTGTTGACGTTGCGGAAACCCTGAAGGGTCTGCCGCTTTGGAGCACCGCCGAAGACCTACGTCCGGCAATCGCCCGCACACTGATATTCAAGGATTTCAACGCCGCATTCGGCTTCATGACCCGCGTGGCCCTGATGGCCGACAAGATGGATCATCATCCCGAATGGTCGAACGTCTACAACCGGGTCAGCGTCGTCCTGACCACGCATGACGCCGGGGGCCTCACCGATCTCGATATCAAGATGGCCCGTTTCATCGACGAGGCTGCAAAGTCGCTGGGAGCGAAAGAATGACCGACAGATCAGGACGCGTCGCGGGCAAGACGGCGCTTATCACTGGAGCCGCCGGAGGATTGGGCGAGGCCATGGCATGGATGCTGGCGCGCGAAGGCTCGAAAATCGCCCTGACCGATGTTGACGGAGGCCGCGCCGAGACCCTCGCCGCCGCCATCAACGCCGAGGTTCCGGGCGCGGCGTTCGCCTATGCCCATGACGTGCGCTCAGAGGACCAGTGGATCGAGGTCGTGGCCCGCGCCGCTGCGGACATGGGCGGGTTGTCGGTTCTGGTGAACAACGCCGGAGTCGGCGACGTCCTGCTTTTTGCGGAACAGGACACGACAGAGAACTGGCAGCGTCAGTACGAGATCAATCTCCGCTCGGTGATGTTCGGCTGCAAGCACGCCATGCCGCATCTTCGCGACAACGCTCCGTCGTCCATCATCAACATCTCGTCGATCGCTGGACTGGCAGGAGCGCCTGGCATGGGCGCCTATAACGCCACCAAGGCGGGGGTCTGGATGTACACCAAGACCATCGCGCTCGAGGCCGCCAAGATGGAATGGAACGTGCGGGTCAACTCTGTCCACCCTGTCTTCATCAAGACCCCGATCCTCGATCCCTTCATCGCCATGGCCCACGGCGACGAGGCCAAGGCCCACGAACGGCTGGCCCGTGGCATTCCGCTTAAGCGGATCGGCGAGCCTGACGACGTGGCGTATGCGGTGCTCTATCTCGCGTCGGACGAGAGCAAATTCGTGACAGGGTCAGAGTTCAAGATCGACGGCGGCATGACCGCGCAATAAGACCAATCCCTTTCCCGGTGGGAAAGGGAGGCCGACAGGCGGCATTAGGGTTCTTCTCTATTGTTCCATCACCAGACACGTCGACGTCGCCGTCGCATACAGCTTGCCGTCCGTGCCGCGCAGTTCAGCCTCGGAGAAGGCGGCGCGGCGGCCCATCTGCACGATCTTCCCCACGGCGCGGACCGGGGTGTCGGCCTTCAACGCCTTGTGGAAGACGGTCTTCAGCTCCAGCGTCGTATAGCTCTGGCCCGGCCTGAGCATGGAATGGACCACGCAGCCACAGGCCGAGTCTAGGATCGTCGCCATCCAGCCGCCGTGAACGGTCCCAAGCGGGTTGTAGACCGCCTTGGTCGGGACAGCCTCGAACACCACGCGGCCTTCCTCAACCTCGACCAGTTCGAAGCCGACGGTTCGGGCGATCGGCGCGACCGGCGCTTTTCCCTCTAGGCCGAGCCGAAGCTGCTCGACGCCTGACAGGTCAGCGAAGGTGGCGGTGATGGATTCGGACATTCGACGCTCCGGGGAGGATGCGGGGGGGGTCCGTACACAATAAGGACGCACAAGCCGGTGGCAAGCGCGTCCTTTGCAGTCTTAGAAAACGTGAGGCTGCGAGCCTAAAGGCCCGGCAGCTTGAAGCGGCTGTCGCGGCGCGGCTGGATGGCGATGCCGGCGCGGTTACCGGTCAGGGCCTGAAGACGAGCGGTCTCGCTGGCGGCGTCGATGGTGACGGCGCCCGCAGATGTCTGGCTGACGGTCGGAGCCTGCGTCGCCGCATCGTCCTTGCGCCAGAACAGCACGCGGTTGGCGAAGCTTTCTTCCTTGTGCGTCAGGTCGCCGAACTCATCGTCGACCACATAGCGCGCCAGCGGGTCAGCGCGTTCAGCGCCGGCTGCTGTGACCAGGGCGTTCTCGCCCGGCGTGCGGGTGATCGACTGACGCTGACCCAGCAGGATCTGGCGGGCGGCGCTTTCGGGCGCGAGCTCTTGCGGGCGCGGCTGGCCCGGTGCCGGCGGACGCAGGCCGTACTCGGGCGGCACGCTGAGCGGAGCGGTGGAAACGGTGACGAACTCGTCTGGCACGACCTTGGTCAGACCGATGCTTTGCTTGAGACCCCCACAGGCGCCGAGCGCCACGGTCGAGACCGCGAGAAGGCTGACAAGGGCGACGCTGCGAATACGCATGGTAGGGCTGAACTCCGGCCGCGCCTGAAGGTGCGCGCTCTGCGAAATACTCAAGAGCGGCTGATTACGACTTTTCGTGGACAACGCCAACCTGCGCTGCCTTGCGATCCGACAAAACGCTGTCGAGGATGAGCAGGACCACGCCGATGCTGATGGCGCTGTCGGCGATGTTGAACACCCACGGGAACACGCCGGTGCCCGAAAAGTCGAGAAAATCGACCACGTAGCCGAAGCGGATGCGGTCGATGGCGTTGCCAAGCGCACCGCCGATCACGAACCCGATGGCGGTAGCCAACAGGCGACGGTCGGCCTGCGTGGCCCACCAGGCCAGACCTGCGGCGACGACGATCGAGAAGACACTCAGCATCCACCGGGCCGAGCCGCCGCCGAAGAGGCCGAAGCTGACGCCGGTGTTCTCGACATAGCTGACGTTGAAGATCGGCGGGAAGACGAACACCCGACCGACCTCGCGCAGCTCTAGCCCGTCGAGGATCCAGGCCTTGCTGAGCTGGTCGAGCACGACGATGGCGAGAGCGAAGCCGTAGGCGGCCCAGGCGATACGCGGAATGTGGGTCGGTATTTTCATGCGGCCCGGGGCTTAGCAGGCGAGGGAAGGCGGGGGAAGGCAGGAGTAGGCAGTAGGCGGTAGGCAGTGAGGTAGGGGCGATGCGCCGATATTGCGTGTCGCCGGCGGCGCGGTACTCTCAACCGCCAAGCCTTTTTGCCTACTGCCTACCTGCCTACTGCCTCCTCCCTACTTCAGATCAACCGGCAGAATCTGGCTCGACAGCAGCGTCTCCATGCCGCGCCAGTGGTCGGGGCCCTGGCGGGCGACCCATTGCTCCACCGTGTCGCGGCCGAGGCCGTAGTTGATGATGTAGCTGCGGTAGGTGTCGATAAACCGCAGCCGTTGCGCGGCCTTGTCAGGCGGAGTCAGCAGATATTTCGACAGGCGGGCGACGGTCTGGTCTTTGCCGACGCGACCCGACAGATAGTCGTCGGCGATGGTGTATTCGGCGCGCGCCAGTTCATGCGTCAACCGCCCGAGCTCAGCCTTCGCCTCGACGTCTGCGGGCGGCAGACCGGCAAGCGGCATAAGCACGTTACGCTCGAATACGGCGCCCTCGCTGCCGGGAAAAGCAAGGTCGATGCCGTAGTTGGCGCTGCCCTCGGCCACGAACGACATGGGCGAGAACAGCGGATAGACGCTCATCTCGACCCAGCCCCTCTGCTTGACGAAGGTCCGCTCGAGAAGGGCGTTGTAGACGTGGTGGCCGGGGTAGCCCTCGTGGCAGCCGAGATCGATCGCCCGCTCGGTGTAGATCGGGAAATCGGTGTTGATCTCGATCTTCGAGGCGGCGTCGCCCTGATAATAATTATAGCCGGACCACGGCTTGTCCGTGACCAGAGCCAGAGTGAAGCGCTCGTTGGCGGGCAGGGCGATGTGCTGGGCCGTGCGGCGACGGCATTCGGCGATTGCGGCCGCCATGACCGGTTCGAGCCGATCCTTGGGGATGACGAAGCCGGCCTTGAACGTAGTGATGCGGTCTGTCAGCGGTCCGGTCCCGGGGACCAGCGCATCGATGCGGGCAAGGATGGGTTCGTAGTCCGACAAGGGCTTCAGTTCGGGTCGGATGCCGAACAAAGCCTTGGCTTCATCCGCAAAACTCATCTTCTCGCCGGACAGCATGCGCAGTCGAGCAGATGCCGCCGACACGTGCGCCTTAAGATATTTGCGGCGTTGCAGGCTTGCCTCATCCAGCCCGCGATGCGGCACTGCGCCGAGGCGCTGGGTCAGGCCCGCCGCACCTTGAATCAGTTGCGGCACGGTGCGGGGGTTCGCCTTGGCCGCCGCCTGCCATTCAGCCGGGCCGTAGTAAGCGTCGACATAGCCGGGCTCGCGTTCGCCGATCTCCAGCGTCAGGGCGACATAGTCGTGGGCGATGGCGTCGAGGCTGTCGCCGGTCGGATCGGCCGCGGGTCGGATCGGCGTGGCGCACGCCCCCAGCAGGAGCAGCAGCATCAGGACGGTCGCGCGCATGGTCGGTCTCTCGGCGGCAGGCAGGTCGGCGCGGACG
>DASVTM010000169.1:0-5490 GCA_036387575.1 Brevundimonas sp. | reverse complement strand
GCATGGGACGTTCACCACTTCCATCTTGGCACAACAATCACAGGCGGCTGGGCTGCGCGGACCGGTCCGCTCTTGTTCGCTCGGTTAACAGAGCGCGATCTATACTGCATTGCGGTCTTGCCTCATGGCTCTTGGACGCAGCAGCAGCTAATCGCTACGCTGCACGACAATTGGCCCGAAACCATCGAGATGTTTCGCATGAAAGGCGTAGATGGCCTCGCTCACCAAGTGTCGGACGATGACTTGAAGGCACTGAGGAAGGCCAACATCAACTCCGCTACTGAAGTCGCTCCCGGAGTAGTCTATATGACACCTGGCCTAGGGGCGATGTTGGATGGAACCAGCACGTGGGCGATGATGTCCAAACTCACCTTGAAGAGGATGTGCGCCGAGCTGGAACGACAAGTTAGGGTTAGCTTGAGTGATCCAGGATCGTCGATCTCATCGGCGCTCACCGCAAATGGCATCGATCCAGCATACGCGGACTTCACCCTGATGTTTGACGGCACCAACGCGCTGCTGCGCGAGCGCAGTACGCACGTCGCTTTGAATATCGGCCCTCAGTTCGCTGTCCCGCCCATCGACTGAACGGTGGCGGACGCTCCAAAGGGCGGCAGTAAGTTGGACGAGGAAACGGCGGCCGACGAAAGTGGGCTTCCGCAGGGATAGCGCAGGTCGAAATTTCGGCGGTTCCCACGTTAAAGCGCGTAACTTAGGAAACGCCTCCACCGCTCCCTCAGGCCAGTCTGGGAAGGGTCTGGGTAGGAGTGCCGGGCCACGGTAAAATTTGGTCCAGAACCATTGCCTGCAAGGCTTTCCGGCCGAGGGTGGAGTAGCCTTCGTAATGCGGGGGTCAGGTGTTCGAGTCACCTAAGCGGCACCATTTTTCCAACGACGTGGCATGGATCGACGATCAGACGCTCTCCGGGGTCTGTTCTCGTCACGGCTGTCCTTGCGCTTCAGGACCTCGGTTTAACCCCGACAATTTTTCTGTTTCGCCCGCGATTTGAGGGAGCCGCACGGCCGGGCTCGTGTTGTCTCCGCAGGAGGACCGACGCCTGTGACAGACCCTGCAAAAGATGCGATCGTCGGCGAAGCGCGGCTGGTCGATGGCCCCGCGCCGCGAACCGCCGGGGCGATGAGTCACTCGCGCCGTGCCAGTTCGGCTCTCACCGCTGTCGTTGTGGTCGAGCAACTTGATGCCGAAGCGCCTCTCACGGTGGTGCTGACGACCAGCGAGCGCCGGGCCGATGAACTTGGACGCGCCATCGCGGTCATGGCTGACCCGCAGGTCGAGGTTCTGGTTCTGCCGCCATGGGATTGCCTGCCCTATGATCACGCCTCACCGTCGCGTGACTGTCAGGGTCGCCGCCTTGAAGTTCTGGACCGTCTGGATCGCGAGGATGGAACCCGACGGGTGCTGGTCGTCAGCCCGGAGGCGGCCATGCAGCGGCTTGCGCCTGCGAAAGCGCGGCAGGCCGCGTTCACGCTGAGGACTGGCGACATCCTCGACCGCGATGCCTTGCAAACCTTCGCGGCGCGGACCGGCTACGTTACTGACGACCGGATCGACGAGCCCGGTGAAATCGCCATCCTGGGCGAGGTCGTCGATGTTTTTCCGTCCTCGGCGGAACGACCCCTTCGCCTCACCCTGGACAACGATCGCATCGACACGATGCGGTGGTTCGATCCGCTCACGCAACGCTCAGAGGCGGAGATCGACGTCCTGACCCTGATGGGCGCCTCCGAGCGTTATCTGGAGGACCAGTCGCGAGAACCGGGTTGCGAACATCGACTCGCCGAGGACGGGCCTCTGGAGAGCCTGTTTGAAATGATTGACGGGGCTCCGCTGTTCGCCGAGCCGGACGCAGGGGACAGATGTCACGCGTTTCTGGAACAGGTCCGGGAAGCGCATCAGACCGCCAGAACGTTCGGGGACCCGGCAGCGACACTTCCCGCACCGACCGCCCTCTATCTGGCTCCGGACGAGGCCGGACGCGGTCTGGCGAAAGCGAAGCTCCTGGATGTCGAGGGCAAGGCTACAGGTGTTCCGACCTTTACGCTCCAGCGTAGCCCTGGCCGGGCGTTCAAGGCGTTCCTGGACGATCGATTGGAGGCAGGACATCGGGTCGTCGTTACAGGTATCGCCGCCGAGTTGAAGATGATCGCTCGTATGCTCAAACGTCAGGGCGTCGAGGCGCCCGCCGCAGCGGCGGCCTGGAACGAGGTTCTCGCCGGCGACCCCGGGACGCTTCGGGCTTTTGACGCCGATCTGGCGGCAGGGTTCGATGCTCCGCATCTGCGCCTTTCACTGATCACCGCGAGCGACCTTCTGGGCGGTCGCATATCGCGCACGGGAGCTGTCGCCCAGGGTCTGATCGGCGAACCGGAACTCCGCGTGGGCGACGTGGTCATTCACGAAGATCACGGGCTCGGCATCCTCGAAGCGCTCGAGCGGATCGAGATCGACGGGTTCGAGCGCGATGTGATCCGGCTCGGTTACCACGGCGGCGCAACCGTGCTTGCGCCGGTCGAGGAGTTCGGCCGTATCTGGCGATACGGTTCGGAGCCCTCTGCCGTGACCATGGACCGGCTTGGTTCTGACGGCTGGCGCCGCCGGCGCGCGGAAGTGAGCGCACAGATCGATCAAACTGCGTCCCGGTTGGTCGAACTCTCTGCAGCCCGCGAGGCGGCCAGGGTCGAGCCGATCGCTCCGCCGCGCCAGCCCTATGCCAGGTTCTCTGCGGGCTTTCCGTTTCCTGAATCCGTCGACCAGAATGCAGCGATCACCGCGGTTCTGGAAGACCTCGCCAGCGGACGACCGATGAACAGGTTGGTCTGTGGCGATGTTGGCTTCGGCAAGACTGAAATCGCCCTGCGCGCTGCAGCGGCGGTCGCCATGTCCGGGCGCCAGGTCGTCGTCGCCGCGCCGACCACAGTGCTGGCCCGGCAGCATTACGAGACCTTCAGGCGACGCTTCCGCGACACCGGCCTGAAAGTGGCGCACCTGTCGCGTCTGGTCGACGGAGCGGAGGCTGCGGAAACGAAGGCCGGACTGGCCGACGGCTCGGTGCGTATCGTCGTGGGAACCCAGGCCCTGGCTGCGGAATCGCTGACGTTCACGGATCTGGGGCTCGTCATCATCGATGAAGAGCAGCGGTTCGGCACAAAGATGAAGGACGGCCTGCGGGATCGGGCCGAGCACGGTCTGACCATGACCGCGACCCCGATCCCCCGCACGCTCCAGAGCGCCCTAGTCGGCCTGATCGATGTCAGCGTGATCGCCAGTCCGCCCGCCCGGCGCCGGCCGATCCGGACCACCCTCACCGATTTTGACGGCGCTTCGCTGCGCACCGCCCTGCTACGCGAGAAGCGGCGGGGCGGGCAGAGTTTCGTCGTTTGTCCCCGGATCGAGGACATCGAACCGATGGCTGCGCGATTGGCCCGGCTGCTCCCGGAACTGAGCGTGCGTACGGCTCACGGCAAGATGCCGGTGGCCGAGGTGGATGCCGCGATGGTCGGGTTTGCGGAGGGACAGGACGATATCCTGCTGGCCACCAACATCATCGAGAGCGGTCTGGACGTTCCGCGCGCCAATACCATCGTGGTCTGGCGGCCAGATCGCTTCGGGCTGGCCCAGTTGCACCAGTTGCGAGGCAGGGTCGGACGCGGGCGGGCGCAGGGTTTCGCCTATCTTCTGACCGAACCCGCTGATGAGATTGCGGAGGGAACCCGCGCCCGGCTGGGAACTCTGGAGGCCTTCGACCGGCTGGGGTCCGGCTTCGCGATCAGCGCTCGCGACCTCGACCTGAGAGGGGGTGGAGATATCGTCGGTGACGAGCAGGCCGGTCATATGAAGATGATTGGATCGGCTCTCTATCAGCAGGTGCTGGAGCGAGCGGTAAGGTTGGCGCGTGGCGAGCCGACCGCAGAGGTTCTTCCACCGCCCCGGGTGGATGCGACAACCTATCTGCCGGTGGACTACATCCCTGACGCAACGATGCGCATCAATCTGTATGCCCGACTGGCCCGCATCGTGTCGGCCGCGGAGGTCGAGGTCCTTGAAGACGAGATCGCCGATCGATTTGGGCCGGTTCCGGAGCCGGCGGCCGCCCTGTTGAACGCGACCCGGTTGTCAGCGCTCGCGGCTGAAGCCGGCGTCACGCGCATCGCCTCCGGCCCGAAGGCGACGGCGTTCACTGTCGCCTCTTCGCGGGCGGCCCTGTTGCGAGAGCGCCTTCCCGCCAACGATGAGCGCCGATGGGTTGAAGACCGGCTTGTCTATGACGCCCGTAAAGACCGCGCGCACGACTCCGCCTTCATCGCCTCGGTCCTGTCAGACCTGGCCGCCTGATGGGCTCGCCTGTGGTCGCTTTTCTGACCGGCGTGGGCCGTGACGGCGCCAACCGGACGTTAGACGACGTACTGGCGCTCGACGATGCGGCGCTCGAACGCCACCACGATTTCATTCAGTGGATGTTTCCCCTCTCCGAACCCAGCCGGGCTGTTCCAGGATCCCCCGTGTTGACGGAGGAGGATCGTCTGGTGATTAGCAGTTCGGCGATCGCCCTGGCCAACCTCGCCGCCGGCGCCGCGCGGATGTCGGATTTTTACGACCGTACGACCGACTGGCTGGAGAGCCATGACCACAATCATCTTCGGATCAGTCGCATCATTCGAAGCCTTCGACTGCTGATCGGCGACACCGCCGCCGATCAGTTCAGGGATGCACGGCTTGCAGATATCGCGGCGCGGAACGGTCGGGTGAATCCCCTCAGCCTCGATCATTGGCAACAAAGCTGACCTGCGTTACCCGGTGAGTTTCGCATGTTGCGCTGACGCCAGCACGCGTCAGTGAGAGCCGCCGCCCGGCTCAGCCTGTTTGCGGTGCATCTCGGCGAGCGCAGTCTGCGGTGTCACGGCGGCGGTCGCGGCCTGCAGCTTGTTCATGAGGCCGGCCACGACGTCGCCTTCGCCCCGCTGCATGGCGTGGTAGCCGATCTTTGCGACATCGACCGGATCCATCTTCTTGCCCTGGCCGACCACCGTGTCATCCATCCCGGCGCGAGAGAAGAATTCTGTGTCGGTTGGTCCTGGCATGAGGACCGTGACGCTGACGCCCGTGTCTTTCAACTCGTTGCGAAGCGCGAACGAAAAGCTGTCTACGTAAGCCTTGGAGGCGTTGTAAACGGCCTGGAACGATCCGGGCATCAGCCCCGCGATGGAGCCGGTGAGCAGAATCTGGCCTCTCCCACGCGCGCGCATGTCGCGTCCGATCAGATGCAGCAGCCGGGTCGTGCCGGTGATGTTGGTATTGATGACGTGCAGGATGTCGTTGAAATCCTGATCGAGAAAACCTTCGCCGAGGCCGTGTCCTGCGTTGGCGGCCAGCGCGTCGATCGGGCGGCCCGCGACGAGGTCGTACAGGGACTGTACGCCGTCCTCGGTGGAAAGGTCCGTCTGAAGGGTTTCGACACGGGCGCCGAGGCC
>DASVTM010000168.1:0-7356 GCA_036387575.1 Brevundimonas sp. | reverse complement strand
GACGACCCTGACGCTCGTCGAACCACAGCAGGGAGGCCGACACTCCGGCGACCGGCAACTCGATCGTCTGGTCGCCCGACGATATGTTGACCGCGCGTCCTGCTGTCAGTTCCGCAACCACGGCGCGGGCGTCCGCCGCCGGTAGCATGGCGCTCGAGGTATCCTCCGGCCCCGGCGTCGTCGCATGGCGCTTGCCGTCGATGACCAGGGTAATTGGCGTCTTCAGTTCCTCGCCGTTGTCGGGCCACATCCCCACGCGCACGGTGGGCTGAGCGGCGGGGCCGGCTTCCATCTGGACCAGGATCCACCCCGTCGAGCCCCCTGAGTAGGCGCTGCAGAGATTGCCGTTGTCGCAGACGGCGTACCAGTCGCGAAATGTCCTGCTTTCAGACCTGGCGGTTGAGGCAATGGCCCTTGTCGCCGCAGGAGTCTGTGTCGCCTCAGCCGGCCTGGCCGATGACTGCTCACCGCCGCAGGCCGCGAGCGCGAGAGCCGCGGCGCCCGTCCAGAGTTTGCGCATTCTGTTCGCCCCCTGCGACGTCTCAGGCCTTGCGCAGTTCCGATGGCTTGTGAGCCGCCTCTGCGCCGGTCTTGTCGCTCTTGACCAGATACTCCGGGTTTTCCGACGAAGCTGCAACCTTGTGGTCCTTGATCTTCATCGGCTTTGTCACCTTGAGAATGACCTTGCCGGTCGTCGTGCCCTGGCTGTGATCCCACTTCACGGCATCGCCGGGGTTGAAGGTTTTTTCGGTCATGACGAGGGCTCTGCGACGCGGTTGTCATGCTCAGCGAGCACGTGGCGCATCAGTTCCGCGTCGATGAGGGGCGGCTGTTCGAGAAACGTCAATATCCAGCGCTGAACCAGCGCCGCAGTCTCTTGATCCATGAAGGGGCTCCGTGCCGTGGGAGGCACGATAAGAAGAGTCCGGGCCCCATCTGGTTCGATGGTATGCGGATGATTTTTTGCGGGCATGGTTAACCCCGGCCGGAAATGCCCCGACCCGCTTTTCGCGGACCCTTTGCGCCGACGGCTCCGGATGGCTATACCGCCGCCAACCCATTCCTTCCCAAACGTGAGGCGCTCCGCATGGCCAAGATCAAGGTCGCAAACCCCATCGTCGATATCGACGGCGACGAAATGACCCGCATCATCTGGCAATGGATCAAGGACAAGCTTGTCTTCCCGTTCGTCGATGTCGATCTGGACTACTACGACCTGGGCATGGAGCACCGCGACGCCACCGACGACCAGGTGACGATCGACGCGGCCCACGCTATCCAGAAGCACGGCGTCGGCGTCAAATGCGCGACCATCACGCCTGACGAAGCCCGGGTGAAGGAGTTCGGCCTGAAGAAGATGTGGAAGTCGCCGAACGGCACGATCCGCAACATCCTCGGCGGCGTCGTCTTCCGCGAGCCGATTATCTGCCAGAACGTGCCCCGTCTGGTTCCGGGCTGGACCCAGCCGATCGTCGTCGGTCGTCACGCCTTCGGCGACCAGTACAAGGCCACCGACTTCCTCGTCCCCGGTCCCGGCAAGCTGACCATGAAGTGGGTCGGCGCCAACGGCGAAGAGCAGAACTACGAAGTCTTCGACTTCCCATCGGCGGGCATCGCCATGGGCATGTACAACCTCGATGATTCCATCCGCGACTTCGCCCACGCCTCGTTCAGCTACGGCCTGAACCGCAACTTCCCCGTCTATCTGTCGACCAAGAACACGATCCTCAAAGCCTATGACGGTCGCTTCAAGGACATCTTCCAGGAAGTGTTCGACGCCGAATACGCCGACAAGTTCAAGGCCGCCGGCCTGACCTACGAACACCGTCTGATCGACGACATGGTGGCCGCGGCCATCAAGTGGTCCGGCGGCTTCGTCTGGGCGTGCAAGAACTACGACGGCGACGTGCAGTCCGATGTGGTGGCTCAGGGCTTCGGCTCGCTGGGCCTGATGACCTCGGTGCTGATGACGCCGGATGGCAAGGTGATGGAAACCGAGGCCGCCCACGGCACCGTGACCCGCCACTTCCGCCAGCATCAGAAGGGTGAGGCCACCTCGACCAACTCGATCGCCTCGATCTTCGCCTGGACCGCCGGCTTCAAACACCGCGCCAAGCTCGACGACAACGCCGAACTTGCGGCCTTCGCCGAGACCCTGGAAAAGATCGTCGTCGACACCGTCGAAGCCGGTTTCATGACCAAGGACCTGGCACTGCTGGTCGGCGACCAACAGGGCTGGCTGACCACCGAGGGCTTCCTCGACAAGGTCGCCGAGAACCTGCGCGCCGAGCTGCCGAACGTCGGCTAAGCGCAAAAACGGAACGAAGCCCCGCTCGCTGATTGAGCGCCGCTCGTGACTAAACATACGCCCGCAACGGCTAGACCGTTGCGGGCGTTGTCTTGACCGCATAGCGTCACCGCTGAACCTGTCAGGATCTTCGCTTGAGCCACGAGCCCACGACCGAGAGCGACCATCGACCGGGCTGGGCGCAGGCCGAGGCGCGTCGGGCGGCGGCCCGCCGCGAACCTTCGTTCAAACGCCTGATCCTCAACCTCATCGTCGTCGGCATCGTGCTGGCGGCCGTGAGCTTCTTCCTTGCACCCGCCGTCGCCTTCATCGGCATTCGCTCAGCCGCAGAGGCGGGCGATGTCGCGGGTTTGGGCAAGTTGATCGACTACGATGCCGTACGCGCCTCGTTGAGGCCCCAAGTGTCCGGTCGTGTCGAAGCCCTGACCCCACCGCCGTCCATACTGCAGGATCCCATCGGCGCCATCCGTCGCCAGTTCGAACAGGCGACGCCGCAGTTCGTCTCGACGGCGCCACCGGTCGATGCCTGGCTGGCCCCGGGCCCGTTGCTGGCCCTGACCTCCGGCTCCGGCCGCGACGCACTGACTGTCGGCGCCAATCCCGCTGTCGAGACCGCGCGCCGCTGGCCTCGACCGACCTACTGGAGCGTCAACCGGGCACGGCTCAGCGTCGCTGATGATATCCACTCACCCACAGTCTTCACCTTCGAGCGTCGCGGCCCCTATGAGTGGAAGCTGGTGCATATTGGCCTGCCTCGCGAAGGATCGACCGCGCCTTGAGCCTTCCTCGAAACCGTCAAGCCTGCGCCGCGTTGCGGTTCGAGGAGATCCAATGAATCGCAAGACCCAGCTCATCGTCCTCGCGGGCGTCATTTTCCTGTTCTTCGCCGCCTATTTCGCCTCGCCGTTGCTGGCTGTTCGCGGGCTGATCTCGGCGGCCAAGGTGGGAGACGAGGCGAAGCTGGAGAAGCTGGTCGATTTTCCCGCCTTTCGCACCAGTCTGAAGGAAGAGCTGAACTCCAAACTGGTCGAACAGATGCGCGCCGATCTGGGCGACCGGGCCGATGGCCTCAGCGGTCTCGGCATGATCTTCGCCCCGACCCTGATCAGCGGCGCCGTCGACGCTTTCGTCACCCCACCCGCCGTCGCCGCCATGGTCCGCTCGGGCGAAGTCCCCAACGCCAGGGATGTCGCGCGCGACCGTGCTCGTGCCCCGAATGAGCCCTCGACCAAGGTCCGTCACGGCTACAGCTATCGCGGACTGAACACCTTCGCGGTGCGGCTGATGCGGGACGACCGGCCCGGCGACTATGTCGACCTGCTGCTGGAGCGCCGCAACGTGTTCGGCTGGAAGCTGGCCGCCATCGACCTGCCCCGGAAGCGCTAAGGTCTATTCCGCTTTCCGAGCAGCGACCCATGCGTCCATCCGCAGGTCGAGCAGGTCGAGGGGCAATGGTCCATCGACCAGCAGCGCATCGTGGAAGTCGCGGACGTTGAACTTGTCGCCCAGCGCCGTTTCAGCCCGTGTCCGGATGGCGCGCAGACGGATTTCGCCGATCTTGTAGGCCAGCGCCTGACCGGGCCAGCCGATGTAGCGCTGCAACTCGGTCTCGATGTTGTGCGGCGCCAGGGCCGAGTTGTCGGTAAAGCACTGGCGCGCCTGTTCGATGGTCCAGCCCATCGCGTGCATCCCGGTGTCCGCCACCAGACGGCACGCCCGCCACATTTCATAGGACAGACGCCCGAAGCGTTCTTCTGGCGTCCGGTAGAAGCCCATCTCCTCGCCGAGAAACTCCGAATACAGCCCCCAGCCCTCGGTGAAGGCGGTGACGTCGACGTTGCGCCGGAAATAGGGTCCCTGCGCCGCCTCCTGCTGCAGGGCGATCTGGATATGGTGGCCTGGCACCGCCTCATGCAGCGTCAGGGCCGGCAGTTCATACAGCGGCCGCTGGTCGAGCTTGCCGGTGTTGACGATATAGCCGCCGGGTACGCCCTCGGCCAACGACCCGCCGTTGTAGCGCCCGGTCGTATAGGTGTCCTCGATATCCAACGGCACTGGTCGGACGTTGTAGGTCAGGCGCGGCAAGGTGCGGAACAGGGCCGGCAGTCCACCGTCGGCGCGCTTGGCCATCTCCGACGCCTTCTCGATCATATCCTCACGTGAGGTCGCATAGAACTGCGGGTCAGTGCGCAGATGGTTCAGGAAGCCGGCGAAATCTCCGGTCCATCCGGAAGCCCGCATCTCGACATCCATACGCGCGCGAATGCGGGTGACTTCGTCAAGGCCGATCTGGTGGATCTGGTCGGGCGTCAGGTCGGTAGTCGTGTAGGAGCGCGCCTGAAACGCATAGTATTCCTTGCCGCCCGGACGCGAGCCGATCCCGACTGTCGCCGAGGCGGCGGGCAGATAGTCATTCTGCACGAAGGCCAGCCATTGGCGACGACGAGGCGTGATCTGTTCAGCGACGATGGCGGCTGCGCGGGCTTTGAGCGTCGCCTGATCGGCAGCGGGGATCGAGGCGGGCAGGACGGAGAACGGCTTCAGCAGCGGATCGGTCTCCGGCGTGAAAGCGGCCTCGTTGCGGAGGGAGACCAGATAGCTCTCGGTCACCGACTTCGGCTGGGTGAAGCCGGTCGCCAGACCGCGCCGCGCGTTCTCCAGACTGTCGTCGTAGAGTTTCGGCAGGCCCACCAGCCGCGCCATCCATGCGTCGGCGTCGGAGCGACTGGTGATCCGCGTCGAGGAGGCCACATAGGCCATGTTCTGGCCAATCCCGCCCTCGGAGGTGAAGGCCAGCCGGCTGCTGTCGTAGCGGATCGACTCGATGGCTCGCTTCAGCACCCAGATCAGGAAGTCGCGGTTCAGCCGGTCGTCGGACGAGAGGCCGGTCGAGGGCAGGGCTTCGGCCCGGGCGAGGAAGGCCTCCAGCGGTGCCTGCTGGGCCACTTCGGCGGCGCGGGTGACGTCGGGGAGTTTGGGTTTCGCCGCCTGATCGCCCTCGAACCCTGCCGAGATCGGGTCATTGGTCTTCAGGAACGCCTCGTAATCGGTCAGCAGCGTGGCCAACGCCGGGTTGGGAACGGGTGTAGCCGCTAGCACGGGCGCGGTCTGGGCGAGCGCTGCGCCGGATCCCGTCAGGGTGGTGGTCGAAAGCAGTAGCGTGGCCAACCCGGCGGCGACTTTGGAGTTCATGATGACAGCCCTTTTCCCTGAAGCCGCATGGGGCCGGACCGGACGCCCGTCGTCAATGGGCATCAACCAGACAGGCTGCTCTTGCTCTCCGCCGCGACCCTCGCCAAACCTAACCCGATGAAGACCCGTGCCCTGATCATCGATTGCGACCCCGGCGTTGACGACGCCGTGGGCCTGTTCCTCGCCTTCGCTTCGCCGGAGCTTGAGCTGCTGGCGATCACCACCGTCGGCGGCAACGTCCCCGTCGCGGCGACTGCGAGAAACGCCCGCATCATGCGCCAGATCGCCGGGCGCGAGGACGTGCCGGCGTACGCCGGCGCCGACCGGCCGCTGGTGCGCGACCCCGCTGGTGCCGGCGAATTTCATGGCGCCGAAGGCCTCGGCGATCTGACCGCCTTCGAGCCAAACGTTGGACCGGCAGAGGGCCACGCCGTCGATGCCATTATCAACCTCGTCATGGCCCGCCCAGCCGGCGAGGTCGCTCTCGCGGTCATGGGCCCGATGACCAATCTCGCGCTGGCGATGCGCAAGGAACCGCCCCTCGCAGCCCACCTCGGCCCGGTGGTCGTCATGGGTGGCGCACGCACCGAGGGCGGCAACATCACCGCCTCCGCGGAGTTTAACGTCTGGGCCGACCCCGACGCCGCAGCCGAGGTCTTCGCCAGCGGCTGCGAAATGATCGTGCTGGGGCTCGACGTCACCCATCAGGTGCGCGCGACCGAGGACCGTATCGCCGCGATCGAGGCCATCGGCTCGCCCGCCGCCGACGCCACGGCCTCCATGCTCCGCTTCTCGCAGCGGATCGAACGCGAGATCGTCAGAAGCGATGCGCCGCCCGTCCACGACCCCTGCACGGTCGCCTGGCTAGTGAGTCCCGGCCTGTTTGAAACCCGGCCCTGTCGCGTCGAGGTCGAGACTGTATCCGACCTCACCCGAGGCCACACGGCGGTCGAGTTCCGTGTCGACCCGGCGACCGCACGGCATCACTGGGCGACGAAGGCTGACGGGCAGGGGGTGTTCGACCTGATCACCGAGCGGCTAAAGGCGGCCAAATGAACATCACCGTCGTCGGCTCTATCAACCTGGATTTCGTCGCCTCCGCTCCTAGCTTGCCCGCTCCCGGCGAGACGGTGACCGGCGCCACCCTGATGCAACATCCGGGCGGCAAGGGCGCCAATCAGGCGCTGGCGGCCGAAAAGCTCGGTGCCGAGGTCGCCCTGATCGGCCGCGTCGGCAACGACGGCATGGCCGACGTCGCCCTCTCGCTGCTGGAAGATTTCGGCGTGGATCTGGCGGGCGTCGAGGTCGACATCGCCGCCCCCACCGGCGTCGCCCTGATCGCGGTAGACCCCTCCGGTGAGAACCAGATCGTGGTCGCGGCGGGGGCCAACCATATGGTCACGCCAGAACAGCTGCCCGCCCGCATTGAAGGCCCGTTGATCGTCCAGCTTGAACTGCCGATCGAGACGGTGGAGGCCGCTGTCGGTCGCGCCGTCGGCTTCGTCTGCGCCAACTTGGCCCCCGCCGCGCCGGTGTCCGAGGCCTTGCTGCGCCGCGCCGACCTGATCGTCGTCAACGAGGTCGAGGCCGCCTTCTATGGCGACCTGCTCCACCACGGCGGCGGCAGGGTGGTCGTCACTCAGGGCGCGCGTGGGGCCGAGATGTACCACCGGGGCGTCAAGATGGCCTGGGCCACGCCGCCGACCATCACGGCGGTCGATGCGACCGGGGCCGGAGATGCCTTCGTCGGGGCCATCACGGTCGCCCTGCTGGAGGGCATGGATCCCGCTGATGCCCTTCGCTTCGCCTGCGCCGCCGGGGCCGTGGCCGCAACCCGCGCCGGCGCTCAACCCTCC
>DASVTM010000167.1:0-2110 GCA_036387575.1 Brevundimonas sp. | reverse complement strand
CCGGCGGGATCGGGTCGGACGTGCACATCGGGAATGACGGTCTGGGGCGTCTCGCCGCCGAAGCCCGCGCCGGGACGCGGTGTCAGTGCCTTCAGCTCGGCGATCATCTCGATCAGATCTTCGCCATCGACACCGCAGGCCTGACGCAGGCCGTTCATGTCGCGCCGCGCCAGAAGCTCCAGATTGTCGAGCAAGGCCGCCATCGCCGGATCGAAGCGATTGCGCTCGACCAACTGCAGCGTCAGGCATTCCGGCACCGACCGCGCCATGATCCCGGTCGGCTCGAACCCGTGACAGACTTTCAGGACCGCTTCGACGCGGTCCAGCCCGCAGCCGAGACGATCGGCGATCTCGGCCAGTTCGCCACGAAGATAGCCGCCCTCATCGACGGCGTCGATCAGACTCAGGGCGATGGCGTGATCCGTAGCGTCGAACCCGGCTGACGACGCCTGGGCCTGAAGATGTTCCCACAGGGTGATGGCGCGCTGGTCCGGGCGTTCGCCGCCTTCGCCATCCGAGAAGGACGATCCGCCCTTGCCGGCGCTGGACCAGTCACTCAGCCCGGGCTGGGCGTTGTCGTCAGACAGGCGATCGACGGTGCGTTCGCCCGGCGTCGCGTCGCCATAGACGTCGCTGTCGCCCGCATCGACGGTCGAGTTGCGATCCGAAACGCCCGCGTCGGAGAAGCTCAGTTCAGCGCCGTCACTCGACTGCGGGACTTCAAAGCTGTCGTCGCCATTCTCGCGAGAGGGCGCTGCATCGGTCTCGTCGCGCTGAAGCAGCGGGTTCTTTTCGAGTTCGGTCTCGACGTATTCGTCCAGCTCCTGGTTCGACAGTTGCAGCAGCTTGATCGCCTGCTGCAGCTGGGGCGTGATGACCAGCCCCTGCCCCTGTCTGAACTCCAGCCTCTGCCCGACCACGCCGTTTCATCTCCCGATCGGGCACTTGGCCCGGAACTTGCTGTCGGGCAGAATGAAGGCAAGGAGTTAACGCGGGATGACGCGCGGGACAGGTCTCAACCGTACAGGTCGCCGAGATAAACGCGGCGGACCTCGGGATCGTGGATCACCTGATCGGCGGTCCCCTCGAACAGGACCTCGCCGTTCGACATGATCGAAGCCCGGTCGATGATGTCCAGCGTCTCGCGGACGTTGTGATCGGTGATCAGCACGCCGATGCCCTCGTCCGCCAGATAGCGGATCACCTGACGGATGTCGGCGATGGCCAGCGGGTCGATCCCCGCGAAGGGCTCATCCAGCAGCATGAAGGACGGACGCCCCGCCAGCGAACGCGCGATCTCGACCCGGCGTCGCTCGCCGCCCGACAGGCCAGAGGCCGGGGCGTGACGCAGGTGATCGATGTGGAGTTCTTCGAGCAGGCGCGTGGTCTCGGTCTCGATCCCCCGGCCGCTCTCGCGCAGTTCGACCACCGCCTTGATGTTCTGCTCGACGGTCATGCCGCGGAAGATCGAGGCTTCCTGCGCCAGATAGCCCAGGCCCATACGGGCGCGCTGGTACATCGGCTGGGCTGTGATGTCCTCGCCGTCCAGCCAGATCGAGCCGGTGTCAGCGGGGATCAGGCCGGTGATCATGTAGAAACAGGTCGTCTTGCCGGCGCCGTTCGGTCCCAGAAGCCCGGCGACCTCGCCGCGCTGGACCGTCAGCGAGACGTCGCGCACCACCTGCCGTGCACCGAAGGCGCGAGCAATGTTCTTGACCCGCAGACCTTTGGTGGACTCAGCGACAAGGGTCGGCGCGACCGCAGCGGCCGGGTCGTTGACGTTGAGAGCGGAGAGTTCCTTGCGCGCCAAACGGAGCCTTTCAGTCGAACCGGAGCCGCGAGGGCCTAGTTCGCACCCTGCGGATAGAAGACGCCCTGGATGCGGCCATTGCCGCCCGCGACCATGTTCGTCTGGCCCGTATCGATGTTGTAGCTGAGACGGCCCCCGGTCAGGACGTTCTTGCCTTGCGTCAGAATGACGTCGCCAGTGACGATGATGGTCGCGTTCGACACCGTGTAGACGGCGCGGTCGCCCCGGATCGTCTCGGTCGGGGTGACGTAATAGACGTTGCCCGAGGCGGTGACGGTCGAGATGTTTTGACCTTCGGCG
>DASVTM010000166.1:0-3994 GCA_036387575.1 Brevundimonas sp. | reverse complement strand
AGACCCGCCGCCGCGATAGCCAGCTTCGCGTCGGAAGTCTTTATGGCCAGGCCTTTCAAGGTTTCAGCCTGCTGCCGTGCAGCGCGGACCGCCTGCAGCGGATCGCTATCGAACTGAGCCAAAGCTGCGGCGAGGATTCGCATCGCCTGATCCTTCACGGCCATCGCCGCGGCGGCGGCGGAGGCTGGTTTGTCCTGCTTGCGCTTCTGGGGTCCCGCGTATTCGCCAGAGTTGAAGCGACGGCGGTCAGGACCGACGTAGGCTACGCCCTCGATCCAGTCGCGCGGTTTCAGGGCGACGTTCTCGACCCGTCGGAAAAGATCGGCAGAGGTAAACGGCTTTCGAAGGAACTCATGCACGCCGCAATCACGAGCGCCCTTGATTGTGGAGGCCGTGGCATCAGCCGTCACCATTATGATGGGAGCGCGACGGCAAGCCAGATTTGAGCGTCGTAGGGTTCGGGTCAGCTTCTCGCCGTCCAGGCGGGGGCCCAACCGCTCGGTAAAGATGAGGCCGGGCTCGATCTCGCGGACTGCGTCCAGCGCCCGTGCCGCGTCCGGCTCGTGAATCACCTCCCGGCACCCAAGGCTCTTCATAATGTCGACCAGCAAGCGAGCAGCAGCCAGATTCGGATCGACGATGACCACACGCTGGATGGTCGGCGCTATACGGCTCAGGGTTCGGGCGTCGGCAGCAAACAAGGGAGCTCTCCGGGATGGAGCATTATCCCTAACAGCGTCCGGTTAAGACGGCGTTGAACAGCCGCATCTACGCCAACAGGTCCATACCTAACCGAGGAATGGGTCCCGAACGAGGATTGTGTCGTCACGCTCAGGGCTGGTCGACAGGATCGCCACGGGCGCCCCTATCAGTTCCTCGATTCGACGAACATATTTGATTGCGTTGGCGTTCAGGTCCTTGAAGCTACGCGCGGACACCGTGCTTTCGCGCCAGCCTGCCAGCTCCTCGAATACCGGCTCAGCTGCTGCTTGGGCCTTCAGGCTCGACGGCAGATAGTCGAGAATCTCGCCATCGATCTTGTAGCCGACGCAGATCTTCAGCGTCTCGAGGCCGTCCAGAACATCGAGCTTGGTCAGTGCTATGCCGTCGATACCGTTGATGGCAACAGACTGACGCACCAGCACGGCGTCGAACCAGCCGCAGCGCCGCGCGCGCCCGGTATTGACCCCGACCTCGCGCCCGATAGTCGCGAGGTGTTTTCCGACATCATCGAAGAGCTCACATGCGAAGGGGCCTTCACCGACGCGGGTCGTATAAGCCTTCACGATCCCAAGCACATAGCCGACCCCCTTGGGACCAAGGCCCGACCCCGCAGCGGCTTGGCCAGCTACGGTATTGGAGCTGGTGACATAGGGATAGGTGCCATGGTCCACGTCGAGGAAGGCGCCCTGCGCACCCTCGAACAGCACCCGCTTGCCCGCCTTCTGCGCCTGGTCCAGAACTCGCCATGCTGGCTGGGCATAGGGCAGAATCCTGGGCGCGATTTCCAGGAGCTGCGCCAACAGCGCGTTGGAATCGATCGGCTCCAGTCCCAGACCGGCCCGCAATGGATCATGATGCGACCGCAAGCGCTCGATCTTGACCTTCAGGTCTTCTTCACTGGCCAGGTCGCAGACCCGGATGGCGCGCCGCCCCACCTTGTCCTCATAGGCAGGGCCGATCCCGCGACCGGTGGTGCCGATCTTGGCGCCCGGCGCGCTTGCCGCAGCCTCGCGGGCAACGTCCAGAGCAGGGTGGATCGGCAGGATCAGGCAGGCATTATCTGCAATGGTCAGGATGTCGGGGTTGATGGTGACGCCCTGCGCCTCGATCTTTTCGATCTCGCTGACCAGATGCCAGGGATCGACGACTACGCCGTTGCCGATGATGGAGGGCTTGCCCTGAACCACGCCGCTGGGAAGCAGGGCCAGCTTGTAGACCTTGCCGCCCACGACCAGCGTGTGGCCGGCGTTGTGACCGCCTTGGAACCGCACGACGATGTCGGCACGGTTCGACAGCCAGTCGACGATCTTGCCCTTGCCCTCGTCGCCCCATTGAGCGCCGACTACTGCAACATTCGCCAAAACTGTCTCTCCGCACCGATGCCTGTATGGGCGGGCGCAGCCTATAGCGAGGGAATCGGCGAATGTCGTCCCGGTCGGGATGTTTTATGCAGCGGCCAATTCGCCGACCGCCGTCTGGAACGCCCATTCCAGCCATGGAGTGGCCGCCACAACGTCGGCAGTCTCGACCGTACAACCGCACCAGAGCCTCAGCCCCGGCGGCGCGTTGCGATGTGGCTCCATATCGAACACCGCCGCTTCGCCTTCCAGCAACGCCTTGAACCGCGCCACGAAAGCCTTCTGCGCCTTGGCGTCGAGCGCCTCGATCCGCGCGTCGGTGAACTTCAGACAGACTGAAGTCGTCGAGCGTATTTCCGGCCTGTCCGGCAGGAAAGCGATCCAGTCGGTCGCCTCGACCCACGTTTCCAATGCCGAATAGTTCGCGTACGTCCGGCGGATCAGCTCCGTTAGCCCGCCGACATCCCGCGCCCACCCCAACGCATCGATCCAGTCCTCGATGGTCAGGACCGAGAAAGTGTTGATCGCCACCCCGTCCGCCAACGCCCGATCGAAGCCCTTGCCGTTGGTCAGACGCAGAACCTTGGGAATAGCCCGTTCGGGCTTGTAGCTATCCAGCCTGGCCACCGCGCGAGGCGACAACACCACCACGCCGATGCCCGCCTCACCGCCCAGCGCCTTCTGGAACGAGAAGGTCACGACATCCAGCTTGTCCCAGGGCAGCGGCATAGCGAATGCTGCGGACGTGGCGTCGCAGATCGCCAACCCTTCGCGATCATCGGCGATCCACTCGGCATCAGGCACGCGCACGCCCGAGGTCGTGCCGTTCCACGGGAACACCACATCCCTGGACCAGTCCGCCTTGGACATATCCGGCAGTTCGCCCCACGGCGCCGTCAGCGCCTCCGGCTCCAGACCCAGATGCTCCTTCACATCCGCCAGCCATGTCAGCCCGAAATTCTCGTACGCCACGACCTGCACCGGCCGTTCGCCAAGCATGCCCCACAGCGCCGCCTCGACCGCTCCCGTATCGGACCCCGGCGTGTAGAGCATCACGTGGCTCTCTGGCACTTCGAGCACCTCGCGCGTGAGCCTCAGGCCGTGTGCGAACCGCTCCACCACCTCAGGCGCGCGGATACCGCGTCCTAGCAGTTCTTGCGGCAGTCCCGCCAGACTGTAGCCCGGGCGCTTCGCGGTCGGACCAGCAGAAAACCATGGCCGCGCAGGCTTGATGTCGGGCTTGTTCATTTTCAGTCCCGGAAAGGCCGTGCAGGCGCCTCATCGCGACGTTTCTGCGCGAGCTTGGTCAATGCGTCGTCCTCGTCGTCCGGCAAAGTGATCATGAGCTTGGCCAGCAGATCGCCACGCTTCCCGTTGGCGAATGCGCCGCGCCCCTTGAGCCGCAGAACCTTGCCTGATTGCGAGCCCTTCGGGATCGTCATGCTGACGGTACCCTCGGGCGTCCTCACCGGAATCTTGCCGCCCAGCACCGCATCATAAAGCGACACCGGCTGATCCATGGTCAGGTCCGCGCCCTCGATCTTGAACAGCGGATGTGCGGATATCTTCAGCTCGATCAGCGCATCACCCGTCGCGCCGCCACGACCGGGCGCACCCTGCCCTTTCAGACGTATGGTCTGGCCATCTCCGGCGCCCTTCGGGATAGCAACATCCAGCGTCCGACCGTCCGAAAACTGGATGCGGCGGGTCGCCCCCGTGATCGAGTCTTCAAGACTGATATCGAGCGTCGCCCGAACATCCTGACCGCGACCGTTAAACGGCGACCGCGTCCCGGGTCTCGCTCCAGCGCCGCCGCCGAAACGACCGAACAACTCGTCGAGGTCGATGTTGTCGAAGCTGGCGCGACCGCCGGGGCCGCCTTCCTGGCCAAAACCGCCAAAGCCGCCGCCAGC
>DASVTM010000165.1:0-2624 GCA_036387575.1 Brevundimonas sp. | reverse complement strand
GGGCGTCGCAGATGCTGCTGCCCGAGAACAAGCGCAAGAAGGTCATCGGCCAGAAGGAAGTGGAGGCCGTCATCGCCAAGATGGCGCGCATTCCACCGAAGTCGGTCTCCAAGTCCGACACCGAAGGCCTGCGCGAACTCGAGCGCGATCTGAACCGCGCGGTGTTCGGTCAGGACGCGGCGATCGAGCAGGTGGCCTCGGCCATGAAGCTGGCCCGCGCCGGTCTGCGTGATCCGCAAAAGCCGATCGGTTCGTTCCTGTTCGCCGGTCCGACCGGCGTCGGCAAGACCGAGGTCGCCAAGCAACTGGCGTCCACGCTCGGCATCGAGATGCTGCGCTTCGACATGTCGGAATACATGGAGAGGCACACCGTCAGCCGCCTGATCGGCGCGCCTCCGGGCTATGTCGGGCATGATCAGGGCGGCCTGCTGACCGACGCCGTCGATCAGCATCCGCACGCCGTGGTCCTGCTGGACGAGATCGAGAAGGCTCACCCCGACGTCTACAACATCCTGCTTCAGGTGATGGACAACGGGATGCTGACTGACGCGATCGGCAAGAAGGTCGACTTCCGCAACGTGATCCTGATCATGACCACGAACGCGGGCGCCGCCGACAACGCCAGGGCCTCGATCGGCTTTGGTCGTGGCAAGGTCGAGGGCGAGGACGACAAGGCTATCCAGCGCCTGTTCGCGCCGGAGTTCCGCAACCGCCTCGACGCCATCGTCGGCTTCAAGCCGCTGCAACCCGAGACCATCCGTTTGGTGGTGACCAAGTTCATCCTGCAGCTGGAAGCCCAGCTGGCGGATCGCAACATCACCATCGAGCTCTCGGACGACGCGGCCGACTGGCTGGCCAAGAACGGCTTCGACGAACTGTACGGCGCGCGCCCTCTGGGCCGGGTCATTCAGGAGAACATCAAGAAGCCGCTGGCCGACGACATCCTGTTCGGACGTCTGACGCGTGGCGGTCACGTCAAGGTCGCCCTCAAGGACGGAAAGATCGTCTTCGACATCGCTGCGGCGAGCGGCGAAGCGGTCAAGGAAACCGTCGACGAGGAACCTGCGGTCTGATCCAGATCCTCCCCCCGGTGGGGGAGGGCCGACCCTAAAACGCAAAAGGCCCGGACGGTGACGTCCGGGCCTTTCTTTTATGTTCGCGAAGAGACTAGCGGCGGCGACCGGCGCCGGCGAGCAGCAGGCCGAGACCGGCGACGATGGCCGTGGTCAGGAATGGCTTCTTGCGGGCGAACTCAAGACCGATGCGAGCAGGCTCCTGCAGGTCGGTCGGGGCCTTACCCGCGAAGCCGTCCAGCCGGTCGATGACCTTGCCGTAGCCGTCGAGGTATTTGCCTTTGACCTGGTTCAGCTTGCCGTCGGCTTGCAGCTTCGAATCGCCGGTCAGGTTGCCGAGGCCTTCTTGCACTTGGCCGCCGAGGTTGGCGACGCCGCCGTTGATGCGTTGGTCGGTCATGTGAGGTCCTTTTGCGCTGAAAAACTTCGAGCAGGGGAGACGCTCGAACAGTCTGCTCGCTTAGTGCACAGGCCCGGCCAAGGTTCCGCGCGACCCACGTCTGCGGCTCCCTCCGGGCAAGACGCCGCACCCGAAATGCGCCACAGTGGCGGCGCCGTTTCAGACAGGGTCCGCCATGCTGCGTTTCATCGTCCAATTCCTTGTCACCGCCGCGGGTCTGTGGTTGGCCAGCGTGTTCGTGCCGGGGGTGGCGTTCACCGACACGCCGTCGCTGTTGCTGGCCGCCGTCCTGCTCGGGATCGTCAACGCCATCGTGCGCCCGATCCTCGTGGTGCTGACCTTCCCGATCACGGTCGTCACGCTCGGCCTGTTCCTGCTGGTCGTGAATGCGGCGACCATCGGGCTGGTGGCGGTGCTGCTTAACGGCTTCGTCGTCAATGGTCTGGGGGCCGGGATCGGAGCGGCGATCGTCACCGGCGTGATCAGCTGGCTGGCCGGCGCCTTCATCGGCGACCGCAAGGGCTGACCGTGGCTGACTACTGCCAATGGACGACTGCGGCGCTTGCCCCATGCGGCTGAGCGTTTAGGGTCCGGTCTTCCTCGTCCGACCGGAGTCGCCCATGTCCCGCCGTCTGCTCGCCGCCAGCGCCGCTGTCCTCGCCTTCGCCGCTGCGCCCTTCGCGGCCTCTGCGCAGGACGCCGCCACGATCCGCACGGCCGAGCAACTGCGCGACAAGGCGATGCAGTCCAACGTGGCCATGGACTACGTCACCCAGCTGACGACGCGCTTCGGTCCGCGCCCGGCCGGGTCGCATTCCGAACAGGCCGCCGCCGCCTGGGCCGCCGACTACATGAAAGAGCTTGGCTTCAAAAACGTCCACATCCAGCAGTTCCCGCTGGTCGGCTGGGAACGTGGGGCTGAAAGCGGTTCCATCGTCGGGTCCAACCCGCAGCCGCTGATCGTCGCGGCGCTCGGCCATTCGCCCGGCACGCCCGAGGGCGGTGTCGAGGCGGAGGTCGTCCGCTTCACCAGCCTCGAGGCCCTGCAGGCCGCGCCCGATGGATCGCTGACCGGCAAGATCGCGCTCGTCGATGCGGGTCAGATGCACGCGATGCAGGACGGCTCCGCCTATGGCCCGCTGACGCGCATT
>DASVTM010000164.1:0-4707 GCA_036387575.1 Brevundimonas sp. | reverse complement strand
GGCACCATGCCGTGGTAGAGGTGGAGATCCGAGCCACAGATGCACGACCGCGTGACGCGGACGATGGCGTCACGCGGATGCTGAAGTGCAGGCATGGGCTTTTGCGCAATTCGGACCCGCCGGGGCCCCCGATAATCCATCGCCAGCATGGCGGTCTCCCTAAGAGTTGTCCTGGATTGACGCCCGGACTGATGCCCGACGCCTTGATTAACGGAGGTCGACTCTCGTTGACCGGCCCCCCTCTGCGAGAGTGAAAGCCTTTTGCGCACCGAGGTTGCTATGTCGCCCACCCGACGGCTGGCATCGCCAACGCGCGCGGTCCGACATCAGCGAGGGGCGTCCGAAAGCACCGACCCGTCCGGGTCCCGACACAGGAACAGCTTGACGCACGACGGATTACTTGTGGCGACCAGCGCTCGACGGGAACGGCGTCGCTTCGGTCCGCCAGGCATCACAACTGTCACCGAGCGGGTGGCCTCGCTCCGAGCGAAGGGTTCGATATGTACGACAAGACCACGAACGGCTGCCGGGACGGCCAGTTGAACAGTCTTTCGGAAGACTCCGGAGGTGGGGACCGGTTCAAAAAACCCGGCGTCGGCGGACAGGTTCTTCGCAACCGCGTGGTCCGCCTCCTCGACAACCGCGCCAACGATGTCGAGCGCGAACTGGCGGGAGCGCGCTGATGAGCAACATGGCATGGGTCTGGGGCGTGGTGATTATCGGAGGCCCCCTTATTCTGGCCGGCGCGATCGCCTGGGCCAAACTGCATAGCGTCCCGAAAACCCGGAAGGATGATCCCGACACGCCCGCAGACGATCCATCCAAAGGGATGCCGGGCCACGACTGAGCGCGCGCAAAGGCCCGTACGAAGCAAGGTTTGCGTACTGGACTGAAAGCCGATCGCCGTTCAGCGTCGCAGCACCCCGAGGACGCTTCTGAACATGTCAAAGGCCGCGCGGTCGTCCAGGACCTCGAAGTCCACCGAGCCCGTCAGATCATTCAGACGCCCGATGATGTCCGAGCAATCTGCGCGCGCGCCGTCCTCTTCCTCATCCACCCATTCGGCGATGGCAGCAATTGTCGACAGCGCTTCCTGGGCCGACATCTGGCTATTTTCGAGCGAGGCGACAGCCGCGATTTCGCTGATCTCGCGGAGCCCGCGGCGACATGCCCCCGCATCGTGAGACATCGAAACGCTGGGAAACTCGTCTCCGGTCGACGCATTCCCAGGGATCTCGAGCACGCCGCTGGCTGAAGAAGCACCCGTGCTGCCGATCATCAGAAGCTCAGTATCGCTGTGAGGGCCAGAGCGACGATGATCAAAGCCCCCGCTGTCCACCAGACGTACGGTCTCAGCCTGGGGCCATGGGGCTCGGAAACGGGGGATGCGGGCATCGGTGCGGCGCTTCCAGGCCCCGGCGACGCCGCAGGTGCTCTCGCTCCGCCAGCCTCATCGTCGGTTCCCAGAGCTGATAGCCCCGGGTCAAATACGGGCGTCGCGCCGTTTGGCCTCTCCCGCCACTGGTCGTCCTTGTCCTGCAAGAGTTTGGTCATGATCCTCTAACCTGGCGAGCGGTGGAGAGTTCCGACCCGCCTGCCGACAACCCCCACGCCCGGCGGTCGAGTGAAGGGCTCCAACGCGGCGCTCGTGCGTTGAGCGTCTCTCCTCGGTGAAGAAAGCGCCCATCATGACCTCGGCATGGCCCGCCCGTCTCTGGATCGTCCGCCATGGACAAAGCGCAGGAAACGTGGCGCGAGACAGGGCGCACGCGGAGGGCCTCGGCGAGATAGATCTCGACATTCGCGACGTTGATGTGCCGCTTAGCGATCTCGGTCACGAGCAGTCCGCCGCACTTGGCAAATGGTTTGCAGCGCTCCCGACCGAAGACAGACCCACGGTCGTTCTGACCTCAACCTATTTACGCGCCCGACAGACCGCAGCCGCCATCGCCGAAGTTGGAGGTGTTATTGGCGGCGACGCGCCGCCGTCCGTCGACGAACGCTTGCGTGAGCGCGAGTTCGGCATCCTCGACCGGCTGACCACCCAGGGCATAATGGCGCGATATCCCGAGCAGGCGGAGGCGAGACGCCGGCTCGGCAAATTCTATCATCGACCGCCCGGTGGTGAGAGCTGGTGCGATGTCATTCTGCGTTTGCGGGCGGCCCTTGACACCCTCAGCCTGCACCACCGCGACGAAAACGTTTTGATCGTCGGCCATCAGGTGGTGGTCCTGTGCCTTCGTTACCTCCTTGAGGGGCTGACGGAGGATGAGATCCTGGCCATCGACGCGCAGGGCGATGTGGCCAACTGCGGCGTCACCACCTACCGCCGCAGCGCCCGGTGCGGATTGGTGCTGGAGGGCTATAACTTTGTCGCCCCGCTGCAGATGGAGGGCGCCCCGGTGACGACCGCCCCCGACGTCCCGGTTGCGCCGCGATGATCGCCGTCCTCGACGTCGCCGCCCTGTCCGCCTGTCCCCTTCCCCGGCTTCCCGTCGACGGGGACAAGGAAGACCGTGGCTCCCTGTTCGTCATGGGCGGGGAGACCGTCATGGCAGGCGCCGCCTTGCTCGCAGGCGTTGCCGCATTGCGAGTGGGCGCGGGCAAACTGCAACTTGCCGCAACGTCGGACGCGGTCGCGGCCATGTCAGTTGCAGTGCCCGAGGCCCGGATCGTGCGGAAAGGCGCCGCCGGGGGCTTGGGCAAGAAGGTGCGCGCGGCGGCGAGAAAAGCCTCCGCCCTGGTGATCGGACCGGGGATGGACGCGCGTCCTCGCCAGCGACGGATGGCATTGAACCTTCTCCGGGAAGCGCCATTCTCACCTGCCTTGATCGACGCCGGCGCCTTGCCTGAGGCGAAGGAGGCGTCTGTATTCGCGGCTCTGTCGAACGGTCGGGTCATCCTGACCCCGCACGCCGGGGAGATGGCCGGCATGCTGGGGCGCGACAAAGCAGCCGTAAAGGCGGACCCGCTGGCTACAGCCCGCGAAGCCTCCGCAATGTTTCGATCCGTGGTGGTCATGAAGGGAGTAGAGACTTTCGTCGTGTCGCCCGACGGTCTCGCCTGGCAGTTCAAGGGGGGGGTCGCCGGACTGGGAACCTCAGGTTCCGGCGACGTGCTGGCGGGCGTAATTGGCGGCTTGCTGGCGCGCGGGGCTTCGCCGGTCACTGCCGCACTCTGGGGCGTTGTCCTCCATGCCGAGGCCGGGGCCGCCCTTTCGGAACACGCGCCTCTCGGCTTTCTCGCCCGCGATCTTCTCGAGCCTCTCCCTGGCCTGCTTGGCCGCCTTGGCGAAGCTTCAGCCGCCGCATGATGGCTGGAGCCACCCGGTCAAGCCTGCTTCGCCGGCCGATGTCCGGCTTTCGGTGCGACCGTCACTGAAGCGAAAAACGCCGCGTCTCTGACGAGACGCGGCGTTTTCAGCGGTCGATTCGCCGACCTAGTAGCGCAGACGCATGCCTACCGAGGCGCCGACAGCGCGGATCTCATCGCTATAGCGGCCCGTGATGTCACCGAACACGCTCCAGCCGTTGACGCTCTCGCTGGTCAGGCCAGCCTTGACCTCACCGTAGGCGTTTTCGAACTGGTCGAAGACACGCAGGTTCGGACCGGCGCTGCCGATCGTGATTGCGTTCTCCGACAGGGCTTCGCCAACGGCGCGAACCGAGACGTTGTAGCGAGTGGCCCAGCCAGCGCCGATGCTCGTGTCGCCGGAGACACGTGCGCCGATCGAAGGCCGCAGGCTTTCGCCGTCCTCGAAGCGGAAGGTCGAACCCGCCGCCGTGAAGTCGTCCACCGAAGTGTTGACGTAGGCCAGGGCCGCCGTTGGTTCGATGGTCGTGCCCATGATGAACGGAGCCCGGAAGCCCGCCTCAAGGGTTGCGCCGATCGACGTGATGTCGGTTTCCTGCTCGGTGAAGCCGGTCAGGCGAGGAGCCTTGATCTCGGCGTTCAGCTGGGTGACGCCGACCGTACCCGCGACGAACCAGCCGCTGCGGACGAACGAGGCGTAGGCGGCGCCGGAGACGCCGTCCATGTCCACCGAGGTCGACTGTTTGTCGAAGTCGACGCTGGAGTTCACATAGCCGACCGAAGCGCCGAAGACGACGTCGCCGTTCATCATCGGGCGAACCGCGTCATAGCCGATCGTGGCGGCGGTGACGTCCTGACCGTACGAAGCGTCGAAGGACTTGATGCCAGCTAGCGTCGGCGACTTGCGGTCCACGTCGCGGGCGGTATGCGTGCCCTGAACGTCGACCCAGAAGCCGCCGGCGCCGTCACCCGATGCCAGTTGATCGCGCACCTCGGCCTGACGAGCCGCGCGTGGCGCCGTTTCATACCAGACGGCTTGAGCTTGCGAGGCGAGCGTCGAGAACTGATAGGCCTGAACCTTGGGCAGGCTGACCAGAACGGTCTGGCCCGCGCCGTTGACGCCGAGTTGGCTGAAGAACAGGCCCGGCTTGTCGATGGCCCCGCCGAAGACGCCTGCGTTGTAGAAGCTGGAGCCGCTGTCGAGGACGAAGTCACCGGCATGGCTGACGCCGTTGACGATCACGATACCGGTCGGGTTGTAGGCGCCGAAGCTGGTCGTGGCCGTATCGCGGATCGCGACTGAAGTGACGCCCGAAGTCGTCCCGACAGTCAGGAAATCCGAACGCCCACCCGGGACGATGGCGGTATCGACCAGCAGGCGCGCGCCGGTCGAAC
>DASVTM010000163.1:0-3361 GCA_036387575.1 Brevundimonas sp. | reverse complement strand
GCCATCTGATGACCCTTTCGATCACCGCGCCGGGCTCGGCGAACCTCAAGTCCAACCTAGACGGCGGCGATCACGTCGTAGTTCATTCGGAGGACACCACGCAACGCGCGGCGCTGTTGGCTGCTCTGGCGGCTCTCGACCCTGACGAGGGCTTGGCTGCCGTCGTTACGGCTCTGGGCGGCACCCTTGCCATATCGGCCTCTGCCCTTCCCCTCCCTGCCGGAGCCGCCACGCAGACGACCCTTGCGGCCCTGTTGGCCAAGGTCATCGCCGCTCCCGCCACGGAAGCCAAACAGGACGCCGGGAACACCGCTCTCGGCTTGCTGGCTACGCAGTCCACCCTCGCGGCGGTCCTGGCCAAGATGATTGCGGCGCCCGCGACTGAGGCAAAGCAGGATACGCTCAAGGCGTCTGTCGACGCGCTGTTCAACGCGATCAAACCGGCGACAGGCCATGCCGCGGTGACGCCGGGCACAGCTCTCGCGACGCCGTCCCGCGCACTCTACATTGGCGGGGCGGGTAACATCAGCGTCAAGGTAGGTGGCGTCGACGCCACCTATGCAGTGACTGCGGGGCAAACGCTCAATGTGGTCGCGACTGATGTTAACTCGGCCGGCACGACCGCAACCGGCATCGTGAGCCAGTTCTAGGATGGCGCGCCTCGGTCAGGGACTCGGTCTCGCGCGGTCACGAACGAAAGGTGGGGCCCTTCCCATTGGCTCGCAGCGAATGTCGTTCGGCGCCCGCATCGCGTTCAGCAGCGACGGTCTCGGCGCTCCGGGCGGCGGCGTTGGCCACGGCCCCAACAACTTCCCCCAGTCGGCGATCCTTGCGTTGGGCGGCAGGCTCAGGCCTTGCGCAGCCCCCTACATGGGGCAGTCTGGAACCCGGATCCAGACGGCAAGCGGGTCACAGGCCGCATGGATGCCAGCCGCGCGCTCGGCGATGCTCCGGCAGAGGCCAAACCTGTGGGGGAACTTCTCGCGCGGTCACAACGACGGCATCATGAACTCGAACCCGGTCGGCAACCCCAACTACACCGATTGGGAAGAGGAGACGCTGGCCGACTATCAGGCGTTCGCGTCCTACGCCGCGTCCAACGATTATTTCGTCGTGTTCGGCACGATCCCGTCTGATGTCGCGGGCGAAACGACGTGGCGATCTGCCGTTTGGGCGGCTCAAGCGGCCTATGTCGCGACCCTGACGGCTATTGATCCGAGGGTGCGGTTCTGCCCTCTGACGAACCTTACACCTCCGTCCGACTATTCCATCGATACCAGCTCTGCCAACACGCACAGCGATGAGCGCATGGTCAAGGCAGTGATGCCGAACTTCTTGGCGCTGATGGCCGACGTGCTGCCGATCGAGACCACAGATCAGGTCATCGCCGCGATCCTTGCCGGAACCTATCCGGGCATGGGAACCGCCAACCTCGACACGCTGTCAGCCATGGCGACGACGGGTGGCGTGGTGTCCGGAACCGGGCTTTCCATCGGCGGCGATGGATTCCTGCCCGGCGGCAAGACCGTGACCATGACGATGGTGGGCGCGACCGCAGTTGCATCGCGCATCGCCAAAGGGGACGGATCTTACAAGGTCCGCGTGACCTTCGATGGCACGCTGACGACAGCCGGCAAGATTATGTTTGGCGATACCTCGAACCAGGCGCGCACCGCGAGCCCCGGTCGGTACTTCCGGCATGGGCTGCGGGTGAAGACAACGAAGGGCGGCTTCCGCAACTTCGGCGCCGATTGGGGTACGCAGGGTTCATTTGCCGGCACGGCCTCTTCATTGGCAACGAACGCGTTGAGCGGCGACAATGCCGACCCCATCGCCGACGCGATCATGTGGATTTTGCCGACTGCCACCTACGGCAGCGACACGTCCTACACCGGGTCACGACGCTGGGCCTTCTGGTGGCCGGCGGGCACGGTCTTCAACGCGGCGACTGACTATGTCGAGTTTGATTGCCCCTTCACATTCGAGGGGTCGGATCGGGGCGCTGTGCCTGCTGCGTATATCGGCGGTACGATCGGCACCGGCGGGACGCCTGTCGTCTTCTTCGGCAACAACTATCGCGCCCGCCTGTCCGGCACCTACTCGGCAACGACCGGAGGCACGATCCGGCTGGAAACCGGAATGGTTCAGCCGGAAGGCCTGACCAATGCCGACTTCACGCGGCGCGCCATCTACAAGGGCACTTCGTCCGACACGGCGGCGGGCACCGGCACGCTGATGCACACCTATGCCTCGGCAGCGGTCTGGTCTGCGGCTCTGGCGGGAGGCTTGGCGACGGCAGGGCAGATACTCTTCGCCGAATACGACATCACCGATCCCACATCAGGCGTGGTGACGACCGTTCGCTCGAGAGTGACCACGGACAGCCTGACGGTCGCAGCCTAGGCCTCACGCCACTCTGAAGGTGCGGCGACCCAGCTCGCATCGCTTTGTCCGCAGGCGGGTCGCCTAAGAGCCGTTCGGTCGGACCGACCCCTGCGCTGCTGAACGCACAGCTAAATCAAATCGACAATCTGGAGAGAGACCATGGCCGCTTCGCCCGTCGCGCCCTCGTGGCTGACGCTTGCCCGAACCTTCCTCGGCGCCCGAGAGGTCGTCGGGGCAAAACACAGCCCGCTCATCATGAGCTGGATCCAGGAGATCGGCGCAAAGACACTCGGCATGAAGGTCAATGATGACGAGACGCCGTGGTGCGGGACCTTCATGGCCCTGTTGATGAAGCGTTCGGGCCTCTCCGCGCCGCTGATCGCCGTGCGCGCTGCGTCATGGGGCCGCGTTGGCCAGTGGGGTCGCGAGCTGATCGCTCCGCGCCTCGGCTGCATCCTCGTCTTCACGCGCGACGGCGGCGGCCACGTCGGGCTCTACGTTGGCGAAGACGCGACCCACTTCCACGTTCTCGGCGGCAACCAGTCGAACAGCGTCAGCGTGAGCCGGATCGCCAAGGATCGGCTGGCGGTGGGCGGGATGCGATGGCCGAAAGGCCCGGAGCTTCCGCCCGCCCAGGTCGTGAAACTGACTGCAGCCGGCGCCCCGGTATCGGTGAGCGAAGCCTGATGCGCACCCTGACCCTCGCCGGCTGGCTAATGGTCGCCGTCGGCGTCCTGTGCGTCCTGTCGCTCGGTTACTGCGCCTATGACGGCAACAGGGACCGCAGGGCTGCTGAGCGCCTCGCCAGCGCCAATGCCGAGACATTTGGGGTGACGGTCGCCGCAAGGGACGACCTTAGCGCCCAGACCGCCTCCGACACCAAAGCCAACTCCACCCTCGAAAGGGATCTGACCAATGCTGTCTCACCGCTCCCCGATGCTCGGCCTTCTGATCGCCGGATCGCTCTGCAGTGTGA
>DASVTM010000162.1:0-2461 GCA_036387575.1 Brevundimonas sp. | reverse complement strand
CGCGCGCGCGTTCGCGGCCGAGCCGTGTCGAACCGCTGACGGCGTCCGGATCGAGGTGTTCGCCAACCTCGGCGCGGCCTCGGAAACGGTCGGGGCGGTGGTGGGTGGAGCGGAGGGCTGCGGCCTGCTTCGGACCGAGTTCCTGTTCCTCGATCGCCAGACCGCGCCGGATGAAGCCGAGCAGTTGTCCCAGTATCAGGCGATCGCCGACGGCCTCAGCGGCAGGCCTTTGGTTGTACGGACGCTGGATGCAGGCGGCGACAAGCCGCTGCCGTATCTGCCGATGCCGCATGAAGACAATCCGGCTCTGGGGCTGCGGGGCGTCCGGTCGGGACTGCTGCATCCCGAGCTTCTGCTCACTCAGATGCGCGCCGTCTGCCGCGTCCAGTCGTCCGGTCTGGTGGCGTTGATGTTGCCGATGATTGCCTCGGTCGCAGAGGTGCGGCAGGCCCGGGCTCTGCTGGACCGGGCTGTCGCCGACGCGGGTCGCCCGGCGCCTCTGCTGGGCGTCATGATCGAGACCCCGGCCGCCGCAATGACCACCGACCTGCTTGCCGCCGAGATCGATTTCGTCTCGATCGGCACCAACGACCTGACCCAATATACGCTGGCTATGGACCGCCAGAACCCGCATTTGGCGGTGCAACTGGACGGGCTCCATCCTGCGGTGCTGAGGTTGATCGCAGCTTCGGCGGCGGGAGCAGCGGACCTGCAATGGATCGGAGTCTGCGGCGGGCTGGCGTCCGATCGGCTGGCGGCCCCCATACTGGTCGGACTGGGGGTCACCGAGCTCTCCGCCGCTCCGGCCGTGGTCGCCGAGATCAAGGCGACCGTGCGCGGATTCACCCTCGGTGAATGCCAGGCTCTGGCCGCCACCGCTCTCAAGCTCGACAGCGCAGAGGCTGTCCGGCGTGTTGCAAACGAAGCCCTGATGCGAAACCGAACGCCGCGCCAATCCGCAGGAGCCGCAGCATGAAAATCGGTCTCTCCAGCCTCCAGCCTCTGGGTCGTGCGCTGATGCTGCCCATCGCGGTCCTGCCGGTGGCGGGGTTGCTGTTGCGTTTGGGACAGCCGGACCTGTTGGATATCGCCTTTCTGGCCGCCGCCGGCCAAGCCGTGTTCGCGAACCTCGGTCTGCTGTTCGCCATGGGCGTGGCCGTGGGCTTTGCACGCGACAATAACGGGGCGGCGGGACTAGCGGGCGTCGTCTGCTTCCTGATTGCGACGTCCGGCGCCAAGTCTCTGATCGACATCCCGGCCGAGGTCGTCACGGGCATGACCGAGGCGGCGGGCAAGCTGGCCGGCGCGGCTTTCAAGGACAGCGCAATCGCGCGGCTGGGTGTGCCGATCGGCATTCTGTCCGGCCTGATCGCGGGGGATTTCTACAACCGCTTCTCCACTCTCAAGCTACCGGACTATCTTGCGTTTTTCAGCGGACGGCGGTTCGTGCCGATCGTCTCGGGACTGGCGGGCCTCGCACTGGCCCTCGTCATCGGTCTGACATTCTCCGGGCTTGATCACGGCATCGATGTCTTCAGCCGGGCTATCGTCGGGTCCGGCGAGGTTGGCCTGTTCGTGTTCGGGGTGCTGAACCGGCTGTTGATCGTCACCGGTCTGCATCACATCCTCAACAACGTCGCCTGGTTCATCGTCGGCGACTACGGCGGCGCGACCGGGGACCTGAACCGCTTCTTCGCAGGCGATCCGAGCGCCGGCGCCTTCATGAGCGGCTTCTTTCCCGTGATGATGTTCGGCCTGCCCGCCGCCTGTCTGGCCATGTACCACACGGCCCGCCCTGAGCGGAAAAAGGCCGTCGGCGGCATGCTGGCGTCGCTGGCGCTGACGGCGTTCCTGACCGGGGTGACCGAGCCGATCGAGTTCACCTTCATGTTTCTGGCGCCGGTGCTCTACGCCCTGCACGCCGTCCTCACGGGGCTGGCGATGGTGATCATGAGCCTGCTGGACTCACACCTCGGCTTCACCTTCTCGGCAGGTCTGTTCGACTATGTCATCAACTTCGGTCAGGCGACGCGCCCGTGGCTGCTTCTTCCCGTCGGACTGCTCTACGCGCTAATCTATTACGGCCTGTTCCGCTTCTTCATCGAACGGTTCGACCTGAAAACCCCCGGACGCGAGCCGGCTACGGAGGGCCTGTCCACGGCGCCGGCGCTCGGAACCACCGGTTCGAAAACTGAAGATCGAGCCATCGGGTTCATCGTGGCGCTGGGTGGGGCGGCGAACCTCAGATCGGTCGCGGCCTGCACCACGCGGCTGAGACTCGTCATCAACGCGCGAGACAAGATCGACGAGCCCGCGCTCAAGGCCTTGGGGGCCCGGGGCGTGATCTATCCATCCGGCGACGATCTCCAGGTCATCCTCGGCCCCATCGCCGACGCAGTGGCGGATGAGATCAAGATTGCGCTCGCGCGGGGACCGGCGGCGGCCGTGGACGGCGATGTCG
>DASVTM010000161.1:0-6143 GCA_036387575.1 Brevundimonas sp. | reverse complement strand
TGTATCGGCGTGGATTGGGTGGCGCTCAGCTTCGTTCAAAAGCCCGAGGACATGGCCGAACTGAAACGGCTGGTCGGCGGCAAGGCGGCCTGTCTGGCCAAGATCGAGAAGCCGCAAGGCTTGAGCGATCTGGAGGCCATCCTCGACTACTGCGACGGCGTCATGGTCGCGCGCGGCGATCTCGGGGTCGAGATGGATCCTGAGGAAGTGCCGGTGGCCCAGAAGGCCATTATCCGCGCCGCCCGCCGGCGTGGCGTGCCAGTCATCGTCGCGACCCAGATGCTGGAGTCTATGACCGGGTCTCCGGCACCGACCCGAGCCGAGGCGTCCGACGTCGCCAACGCCGTCTATGAAGGCGCCGACGCCCTGATGCTGTCGGCCGAAACCGCTTCGGGCGACTATCCGCTGGAAGCTGTCGGCATCATGAACCGGATCATGGAGCGGGTCGAAGCCGATCCGATCTGGCCGAGCCTGATGGATGCAGAACACGCCGGCATGGACGATTTCGACGCCGATGCGTTGGTCGCGGCGGCGGGCAAGGCGGCTCAGGCCCAGTCGACCGCCTGTATCGTGGTGTTCACGACGCTGGGCGGGACCGCACGGCGGATGTCGCGCGAACGCCCGCTGCAGCCGATCCTCGCCCTGACGCCCAAGCCCGAGACGGCGCGACGGTTGTCGCTGGTCTGGGGACTGGAACCGCGTTTCGGCAAGGAGCCGACCTCACTCGAGGACGTTACCGAGGACGCCGTCGCCGGGGCAGTGGAATTCGGCTTGGCTCAGCCGGGTCAGAGGGTGCTGATTCTGGCCGGCACGCCGTTCGGTGCGCCGGGGGCTGCGAATCTGCTCCGATTGGCCCATGCTCCCTCCAAACCGGTGAAGCGCAGCAAGGGCTGACGCCTTCCCGACAAAAAGGGGAGGGCCGTCATGATCAAATATCTCGGCTCGAAACGGGCCCTGCTGGATCCGATCAAGGCGGCTGTGGCCGGCGCGCTCCCCGACGCAGGCATGGTCTGCGACCTGTTCTCCGGCAGTGCGCGCGTCGGCCATGCTCTGAAGGGGCAGGGCTATCGGGTCTGGTCTAACGACCACAACGCCTATGCTCACACACTGGCCACGGCCTATGTGCAGGCTGATCACGAGGTCTGGCACGACCGCGCCGCCGCCGTCATAGCCGAGCTGTCCGAGGTCAAGCCGGAGGCTGGCTGGTTCACCAAAACCTTCTGCGAGGACGCTCGGTTCTTCCATCCGGAAAACGGGGCCCTGATCGACGCCATGCGCGATCGCATCGCGGCGATGGCGCTGGAACCTGAGCTGGAGGCGATTGCGCTCGTGTCCCTGATGGGCGCGGCCGACCGGGTGGATTCCACCGCAGGTCTGCACATGGCCTATATGAAAGCCTGGGCGCCGAGGGCGTTGAAGCCGCTCTCGCTGCGGATGCCCGACCTCCTACCGGGTGTCCCCGGCGGGCCGTGCAAGGCGACGCAAGGCGATGCGCTGGAAATCGCCACCCAGTTTGATGGCGACCTCGTCTATCTGGACCCGCCCTACAACCAGCATTCCTACCTTGGGAACTACCACGTCTGGGAGAGCCTGGTGCTGTGGGACAAGCCGCAGACCTATGGCGTCGCCAACAAGCGGATTGACGTGCGCACGCGCAAGAGCGCCTTCAACTCCAAGCCCGGCATCGGTCCGGCGCTGGGTGCGGTGATCGAGGCGATCCGGGCGCCAAACCTGATCGTATCGTTCAACGACGAAGGCTATCTGAGCCGCGCGCAGCTGGTCGAG
The DNA here is from genome assembly GCA_036387575.1 of Brevundimonas sp. Lineage (GTDB taxonomy): Bacteria > Pseudomonadota > Alphaproteobacteria > Caulobacterales > Caulobacteraceae > Brevundimonas. Next base: position 4,358 of record DASVTM010000161.1, on the reverse strand, counting down.
ATGCTGTCGGCGCGAGGGCATGTCCGGGTCGTGGAGATCGACCGCCCGCGCTACGTCGGCGCCCGGATCGGCATCCATAATCCCAAGGGCGAGAAGGTCGGTGCGATCGGCCGGCTGAAGAACGTCGAATATCTGTTCGTGGTTACGGATCGGGTGATTGGCGGCGTTGGGGAGATACCGGAAGCGGCCTGATTTGCGTGAAGGGAACGGTAGCGGACTCAGGCCGTTTTGCTCGGCAGGAGGAGCCATTGATGACCCCGATATCGCATGCCGAAGCCCAGCGTTTGCAGGCCGCAGACCGGGCCTATCGCAAGAGCGCCGACGCCCTGGACACCGTGGCCTGGCGCGCGCCGAGTGCGAACCGCTTCGACGGTCGTCCTGCCAATGACGTCGCGGCCCATGATCCATCATTGACGGAGATGCCTGCCGTACCGGTTTGGCTATCGGTCGCAGCAGGTGCAGTCGCAGCCGCGGCAATGGGCGCGCTGCTGGGCGGCGCGCTGCACATCTAGCCTTCGAGCAGAGCCCGGATCGGCGCCCAGCTAGGGCGGTGTGCGGGGCAGGGGCCGAGGGTCTTGAGCGCTTCCTGATGGATCGGCGCGTTGTAGCCCTTGTGGCTGGCGAAACCGTAGCCCGGGTATTCCACATCCAGTTCGATCATCAGCCGATCCCGCGCCGTCTTGGCCAGGATCGAGGCCGCCGCGATCGACAGCGAGAGGCCGTCGCCACCAACTACCGTCTTGACGTCGCAGGGCAGCTTGAAGCGATAGTTGCCATCGACCAGCGCCGCAGACGGATGGACCTGCAGGGCCTCGATGGCGCGGCACATGGCGAGGCCGGTGGCGTGCAGGATGTTGAGTTCCTCGATCTCCTCGACCGAGGCGAAGCCGACACCCCAGGCCACGGCGCAGGCCTTGATCCGGGGCTCCAGTTCAAACCGCCGCTTCTCGGTCAGGACCTTGGAGTCGTCGATGCCCTCGGGCAGGTCGTCGGGGTTCAGGATCACCGCCGCCGCAGATACCGGCCCCGCCCAAGGCCCGCGTCCGGCTTCGTCCACGCCGCAGACGGGACCGCCAACGGTCTGGGACAGCAGGATTTCGAGCGCCATGGTCGGGAAGGCGCGGTCGGCCTTCGTAGTCGCCTTTGAGGCTGCTTTCGGTTTGGCGATCTTGCCGGTCATTCGCCGCCCATAGCCCGAACTTCTTCGCAGCGGAAGCAGCTCTCGATGTGGTCGTTGACCATGCCGGTCGCCTGCATGAAGGCGTAGACGATCACCGGGCCACAGAAGTTGAAGCCGCGCTTCTTCAGCGCCTTGGCCATGGCGACCGAGACCTCGGTCTGGGTCGGCACGTCGCCCATGCCGCGCCGCTCTCCCTGTATCGGAACGCCCCCGACGAACGACCAGAGCCATTCGGAGAAGTCTTCGCCCGAGGCCTGCATGGCGAGATAGATGTGTGCGCCCCGGATGGCGCTCTCGATCTTGGCGCGCGAGCGGATGATGCCCGGGTCTTCCATCAACCGTTGACGGTCAGCGTCGTCGAACTGCGCGACCTTCACGGGATCGAACCCGGCGAAAGCCGCGCGCATCGTGTCGCGCTTCCGCAGGATGGTGATCCAGGCTAGCCCCGCCTGAAACCCGTCCAGCACCAGCTTCTCCCACAGGGCGCGCGAGTCGTACTCAGGCACGCCCCAATCGGTGTCGTGATAGGCCGTGTAGAGCGGGTCGGTCCCACACCAGGCGCAGCGATGTGGAGATTCGGTCATCGGCCGATCCTAACCCCCGCCCGGAGACGGCGGAAGTCGCGTCAGTCGATCGGTTCAGCCGGCGGCGCAGGCTCGACCGGCATCCACGCGGGCGTGCGCACAGTCACCGGACGGCCATCGACGGTCAGGACGCCGTCGATGCGGTCGAGCCTCAGCAGGGCGATGGCGCTACCGTCGGCGCCGGTCATGACCTCGCCCGCGCGGCGGTCGCCGTTCAGCAGCACCTCGGCGCCGATCTCGGGCGCGGGACCGTCGAAGGCGATCGGCAGCATGCGGTTCTTGATCGTGCCGCGCCGCTTCATCCGCGAGGTCGTCTCCTGACCTACGAAACAGCCCTTTGCGAAGTCGATGCCGTTCAGCAGGTCGAAGTCGGCCTCGATCGGATACGTCCGGTCGACGGCCATGTCGCGCGCGGGATCGGGGACGCCGACAGCCAGCCGATGAGCGTCGAAGTCAGCCTCGCTCGCGGTGACAGGCGCGTCGCCATAGTGGCGTCCGCCGAGCAGAGTGGTGCGCGGGTCAGCGATGAACCCGTCCGCGATCTCGGGCCAGCTCGCCACCACGGGTCGCTCATCGGCGATGATTTCGACCTTGGCGCGCAGCTTGTACATGGTCAGGCGCTGGATCAGGGCGTCGCGCCGCTCAGCCGCCACGTCCAGCACGACGGCCCCGGGTTCGCCGAACAAGAACAGGTCGAACAGTAGCCGTCCCGGCGGCGACAGCAGGGCGCCGAACCGCAGTTCGCCTTCACCCAGCGTCTCCACATCCTGGGTCAACAGGTTGTGCAGAAAGGCTTTTACATCGTCACCCGACACTCGGATCAGGGCGCGGCTGTCGAGATGAGCGATGTGGGTCATGCGGCCAAGATAGGGTTGGTGCGTTCAGGGAGCGAGCCCCGCTAGACATTAGTTTTCCACCAGACAGACCGAGTTCCGTCATTCATCCCTCTGAACCCACAAGAGAATCCGTATACGGTCGAACCATGACGGCGCGTTTCCCCATTTTGTATGTCGCAGAGGCCGAGGCCGAGGCCGCCGTGCTCTCGTCCGGCGTGCTGTCCTATCTGGTCGAAGCCATGCCGCAGGCGACGTTCACCGTGGTCGGATCGCCCGCGACGTCGCCGCTGTTCGCCGACACGCCGCGCCTCGACCGGTTGCTGACGCTGGATCGCGACGGCCGGTTCGAATGGATCACCCTGTGGAATCAGGTTCGTGACATCAAGTGGGGGCTAGTCGTCGACATGCGTGGCTCGACCTTGTCGGGTAAGCTGAGGCGTCACAAGCGGGCGGTGCGCGGGAAAGATGATCCCGAACTCCATGCGGTGGCTCAGGCCGCTGACGTGCTCAAGCTCGACGAGATCCCGGCGCCGCGTCTGTATTTTGGCGAGGAGACGCAAGGCACCGCCGACGCTCTGGTGAAGCCTGACGGCAAGCCCATTCTCGCCGTCGGTCCGGGGACGGACTGGATCGGCAAGCGCTGGCCCGCCGACCGGTATTCCCGCGTTGTTTCGGCATTGCTGGCCGACGACGGTCCTCTGGCCGGTGGTCGGTTGTTGATCGTCGGCGAGGAAGCTGACCGCGATCTGGCCCACACCATCCGTCTGGCTGTGGCCCGCAACCGGGTGATCGAGACTCAAGGCCGGCTGACCCGGCTGCAGTCAGCGGCGGCCCTGTCCCACGCCAGCTTGTACGTCGGCGCTGACTCGATCTGGACCCAGTTGGCCGTAGCTGCGGGCGTGCCGGCTGTGGGCGTGTTTGGGCCGTCCGACGATGCTCGCGTCGGGCCCTGGCAGGGGGTGTCTGTGCGCGGGCCGCGCTCGCTCGAAGAGTTCAGGACGCTCGATCCCCGGCTCAATCAGGCGATCCAGCATATGATGGACCTGCCCGCCGAACGGGTGCTGAAGGCTGCGAAGAAACTGCTGGCGGCGAAGAAAGCCTGAGACCGGGGTTTACCCGGGGACCTGCTGTTCTGCATATGCGAGCCGTCGCCCCCGAGGAGTTGTCCGATGACCAAGACCTATGACCTGATCGTGCGGGGCGGCGAGGTCTGCAATCACGCCGGGCGCGGTCTGGCCGACGTCGGCATCACCGACGGGCGGATCGAGTTCGTTGGCGACCTGTCGCAGGCGTCGTCCGGTGAGACGTTCGACGCCACGGGGCTGACGGTGCTGCCGGGCGTGATCGACACCCAGGTTCATTTCCGCGAGCCGGGACTGGAGTGGAAGGAAGACCTCGAGAGCGGATCTCGTTCAGCAGCGCTGGGCGGGGTGACCGCCGTGTTCGAGATGCCGAATACCGAGCCTTCGACGACCGACCCCGATGCCTTGGCCGACAAGCTGGTCCGGGCGCGCGACCGGATGTGGACCGACCACGCCTTCTATATCGGCGGGACGCACGGCAATTCGAGCATGCTGAGCGAGCTGGAGCGGTTGCCCGGCTGCTGCGGCGTCAAGGTCTTTATGGGCGCCTCGACGGGCACGCTGCTGGTGGCCGACGACGACGGCGTGCGTGAGGTGCTGCGCAATGTGAAGCGGCGCGCGACCTTCCACTCCGAAGACGAATACCGTCTGGTCGAGCGTCGGCCTCTGGCCCGCA
>DASVTM010000160.1:0-4099 GCA_036387575.1 Brevundimonas sp. | reverse complement strand
CCGGCGACCAGGGACACCCATCACCTGCTGAATGCCGAGCGACTGGCCCGGCTTCAACCGCACGCCATCCTGATCAACACTGCGCGCGGCGAGTTGATCGACGAAGCCGCCCTGTCCGAAGCCATGGCTCGACGGGCGATCTACGGCGTAGGGCTGGACGTGTTCGAGAACGAACCGGCCATCCACGCAGGCCTGCTCGGTCATTCCAACGTGGTGCTTCTGCCGCATCTGGGTTCGGCCACGCTGGAGGCCCGTCAGGACATGGGCGACCGGGTGATCCTCAACGTCATGACTTATCAGAACGGCCACCGTCCTCCGGACCGCGTCATCCCGGCGATGCTCTAGGCCGCGTCAGGCCTTCAGCGCGCAGATGGGGCATGACGGATCGGCCGCGATCTTCACGGTACGGGCCGTAGCGTGCAGACCGTCATAAAGCAGCAGGCGTCCGGTTAGCGGCTCGCCTGCTCCGGTGATCAGTTTCACGACTTCCAGCGCAGCCATTGCTCCAATTACGCCCGCCAAGGCGCCGATCACGCCGACGCGTGAGCAGGTTTCGGCGTCGGGCGGGGCTTCAGAGACGAGGCACTGATAGCAGGGGCGGCCTTCGAACACGGCGACCTGTCCGTCCCACCGGCCGAGGGCGCCGGACACCAGCGTGACCCCCGCCATGACGCAGGCGGCATTGACGGCGAACCGGGTGGCAAAGTCGTCGGTGCCGTCCAGCACAATATCGTAGTCGGCGATCAGCGCTGCAGCCGTGTCGGCTGCCAGCATCACGGCGTGGGTCCGGAGGACGACGTGCGGATTGATCGCCCCCAGGCGTTCGGCGCTTGCTGCGACCTTGGGTCGGCCAATGTCGGTCGTAGCGAACTGGATCTGACGCTGCAGATTGGACAGGGAGACGGTGTCGGCATCAACGAGGCCGATCGTCCCGACGCCCGCTGCTGCAAGATACAGCGAGGCCGGACCGCCTACGCCGCCAGCCCCGACGATCAGCACGCGGGCGCGGGCGAGCTTCTGCTGTCCCGGTCCGCCGACCTCGGACAGCACCAGATGGCGAGCGTAACGTTCGACTTCGTCTTGGGAAAAATGGGCCACACGCGACATCTAGGCGTCGCGGGGCCGATTGTCAGGCGGCGAGCCTGCCCATGGTCGCAGCAGTCGCGAAAATAGATTCGACCTGACGCAGGGACAGCCGGTCGAGCGTGCGTTCCCCGATCATCCCCTCGAGCTCACCCGCCACGCTGACCTGGACCATGGGCAGGGCCCCGAGAGGGGCCCCTTCGGCTGGACCGTTGACCATCATCCGCATGTTCTCGTGACGAGGATCCGCGCCTAGACGCTTGAGCAGGCGATCCAGATCTGTCCGGGGTCCCTCGATCAGTTGCATGAACTGGCCGCGATGAAAGATCAGCAGGCCTTTCAGGTCGTCGCGTCGGTTATGGACGTCGGACGCGCCGAGAATTTGGGCGATCGAAAGGATCGAACTCCCTGCCGTACCGACAGCATCGCTGACATAGATCGCGCGCTGTAACAGGGCGAGGCCTTTTTAGAGGTGAGATTTTTTGGGAGGAACGCCAGGCACGCAGAACGAAGGGTGCGGCTGATAGCGGTGACGTGGGTCAAAACTGTGTCTCACGAGAGCAAAGTTAGAATCTTGTGCCCGTGCTTGATGGTTGGCTTCGCCGACGCCATCTGAGATCCATGAAAGAGTTCAACGCTTCCGACGACAACTCGAGCCCCGGTTGGCACGGCACCACCATTCTGGCCGTCCGCAAGAATGGTCGGACGGTCATTGCCGGCGACGGTCAGGTCTCCATGGGCGCGACCATCGTCAAGGGCGCGGCGCGCAAGGTGCGCGTCCTGGCGGGCGGCAAGGTGCTGGCGGGTTTCGCCGGAGCCACCGCCGACGCCTTCACCCTGATCGAGCGGCTGGAGGCCAAGCTGGAGCAGTATCCGGACCAGCTCGCGCGCGCCTGCGTCGACCTGGCCAAGGACTGGCGCACCGACCGCTACCTGCGCCGTCTGGAGGCCATGCTGCTGGTCGCCGACGCCAGCTCGATCTTCACCGTCACCGGGGTCGGCGACGTGCTGGAGCCTGAGCAAGGCGTGGCGGCCGTTGGGTCGGGCGGCAACTATGCGCTGTCTGCGGCGCTGGCCCTGCTGGATAACTCAGACCTGGATGCCGAAGCGATCGCGCGCAAATCCATGGCCATCGCCGCCAGCATCTGCGTGTATACCAACGGGAATCTCACTGTAGAGACCCTCTAGTCAGATTGCAGGAGGGTCTTATGGCCTCGAAAGACTCGTCCGCACCGGTGCTTCAGATCCTGCCGGACTATGTCGCTGAGGTCCGCAAGGTCGCCGAGAACCAGCGTCTGTCGTTCACCGTCGCCGATGGTCAGGATGGCGCGTCGGAGTTCCGCTTTCAGCGTTTGAGTGACGACGCCCTGTTCGCCTTGCTCGAAGACGTTCCTGATGAGGCCTATGCGGATCGCGCCATCACCGGCGATCCGTGGGCTCCCTGACGGACGTCGAGGCTTACGAGCCGCCGAAGTCCAGATCCTTACGGGCCGCGATAATGGTGACGATGAACCCGGCCAGAACGTCCAGCATGACCATGCTCACGATCAGGAAGAAGGTCGAGGTCGCGAACCCGCGGATCAGCAGGAACTCGACCAGACAGACGACGAAAACGATCAGCGACAGGGCGTGATTGACGATCGCGACCTTCTGGCTCGATGTCGACTTCAGCAGTTCGAAGAACAGCAGGATCAGCGACAGGAACAGGATCAGATCGCCAACGCCCACGCTCCAGTTGGCGCCCGAGGTCATCGGGATCGAGAATAGCGGATCGCGCAGGATTGCGTCGGCTTCAGCCATACCGCCTCCGCCGGTCGCCCCGAACAGGATGACGATGTTGTAGAGCACCACCGGGATCAGCAGCAGGGGCAGGGCGATCAGCATGACAGCGGTTCTCTCAAGCGGATGCCGGTCAAGCGGCTGAGCTTCTTAACGATGACACATATCCCGGATTACAGCAGTCCGCCACGCCCGCTCGCCTGACAGGCGAACGAGAGCGCCGCCTCTTCAGGCCGGGCCCTGCAGCGGGCATGAAAAGAGGCCCGACCGCAAGCGATCGGGCCTCTGGTCGCTTGGTCTGAAGCCAGACTTCGGCGGGTCTAGAACTTGTAGCGGGCGCCGACGAAGATCTGGCGGCCGGTGTGCTGGTAGACGTAGGTCGAGTTGCGTTCGCCGCCGAGGTCGCCGTGATACTGGCGGTTCGGCTCGTCGGTCAGGTTGATCCCTTCGAGCGTCAGCGTCAGTTCGTCGGTCAGCTTGTAGGAAGCCGAGGCGTCGATCGAGGTCGTTTCGGTCTTGCCCGTGACGGCGATCCCGCGCGACCCGGCGTTCGGCGCCGGAACTAGCTGGATGTAGTCGTCGCGATAAGCCGCCGAGATCCGGGCGTTCAGCTTGCCGTCGTCATAGTAGAGCGTGGCGTTCCAGGCGTTAGGCGAAAGGTTCACCAGATCCGCGACGACAAAGGCGCCACAGCTCGCGGTCGTGCAGTACTGAAGCTCGGACTCGACGTGAGTGTAGTTCAGCTGCGTGCCGAGGTTCGACAGCATACCGGGCAGGAACGAGAACGGCTGCTGGTAGCTGATCTCGAATCCCTTGAGCGGGCCACCTGGCGTGTTCGTCGGCGTTGAATAGACATAGGGCAGATTGGGATCGCGTCCACCGCCGGCCGGGAAAGCTGCAGGGTTGAGAGCCGTCAGCTGGGCGTAGGTCAGGTTCTGCTGGGTGATCTGGATAGCGGTCGAAATGTCCTTGTAGAAATAGGCGAAGGACAAGAGCGATTCCGGCGCGAAATACCATTCGACGGACACGTCGTAGGTCTTGGCGCGGTACGGCTCCAGCTGGGTATTGCCCAACGACGCCGAGGGGTTCGGAGCGTTCAGGGCGCTGAGCGTGAATACCGGGATCAGGTTTGTGACCGGCGGACGAGCGATGACCTTGGCGGCGGCGAAGCGGATTTGCAGGTTCTCGATCGGCTCGAACGCGACGTTGAGGGCCGGCAGGGTGTCGTCGTACTCAT
>DASVTM010000159.1:0-4046 GCA_036387575.1 Brevundimonas sp. | reverse complement strand
TGTCACTGGAGCGGTTCGATGCTCGTGACGTGGTCTCCGCCGCTATCGCCCTCGTCCGGTTGTCGGCGACCGACAAGGGCGTGGACCTGAACGGCGTCCTGCCAATCGCGCCGCTGATGGTCGACGCCGACCGCCGGGCGTTGAAACAGATGACGCTGAACCTGCTGTCGAACGCCATCAAATTCACCCACGCCGGAGGCTCCATAACCGTCACCGCAGACGCCATCGGCCCCTATCTGGAGGTCGTCGTGGCCGATACCGGTGTGGGCGTCGCGCCTGAGGATCTGCGCCGGCTGGGCCGGCCCTTCGAACAGGCGGGCGGGGCCGAGCAGCGTGCCCAGGGCACCGGGCTCGGGCTGTCACTGGTGCGCGCGCTGTCGGAACTGCACGGTGGCAGGATGAGCATCGACAGCACGCTCGGCGAAGGCACCGCCGTTACGGTGCGCATGCCCGTCGTCAGCCTGGCGCGACCGGCCTCGCCAGAAGGCGGTGCGGAAATCATCCCGTTGCGTCCGGATTTCAGCTCTGCGAATGACGCAGGCTAGATCTACAGCGACCCCATGGCGATGAAGGCCCGACCGGCGGCGAAGTCGCCTGTCTCGAACGTCGCCTTCGCCACGCTACCGTCGCCGAACAGGAACTCGACGACGAACGGCTCGCGCGGGTCCAGTTTCGCCATGGCCTCTGCCGTCGCAGGCGGGAACAGCCACGCCTCGCCTTGCGTCTCTTCTGGCTGTAGCAGCGCCCGTTCCGCAGGCAGATTGCCGGCAGCGAAGAAGGCTTGCCGCGTCGATTCCGGGGGCATCATCGCCACCCCGCCGTCGCCCAGAAAAGCGTGCGGCGCACGTTCGACGTTACGCATCAGGATCCGCGCCGCATAGGGACGCGACCGACCGGCGAAGGACACCACGGCCTTGAGGTTTTGCCTTTCGGCTCCGCCCTCAACATAGCCGAAGGTGACCGGCGTGGCGCCGACGCGCGTTGTCTGCATCAACCGCCATGTCGGACTGGAGAAATCGCTGCGGTTGGCGACCCATGACGACCGCCCGCCCGGGAAGGTCATCCGGGCGATGCGCGACCAGCCTGAAAAGGCCGTGGCCACGCGCGTCCGCACCGTCGCCAGTTGAGGATCGGCGCACTTCGTGTTGGCTGCGTTAACCTTGGCTCGTTCGACTGTCTGGGCCAACGACAGGTCACTGACGCCTGCGCGCGCCGCTGCGCCGCGAGCCTGCCAGGTCGAGGCGGACAGGGCGTTCGTCAAGATGGGTGTGAACAGCCGGCATTTCGCATCGGCGGCCAGCACGAAGCTGCGCTCGTAATAGGGGGCTGTGGCGTCGGCCAATGCAGTGAACGGAACGGCCAGGGTCACCGCGACGAGCACGGTTGTTCTGGCGTATCGGGTCGGAAGGCCTATCCTCATGAACCTACCGTAGAACCATCGGGGTTCCGGTCCCGTTTCCGAGCAAGGTTAGCGATTTGCTTCTTTCCAGCGACCTCTGGGTCAGCGCCCTGATCCGCCGCGCCGAAATCGGCGGGGGCAACGCAACAGTCGCGAGGCGTGGCGACCAGCGCGCCGGGACCGTGATCGTCAAGGCCTACAACACCCGCGAGCGCACGGCCAGGCTCTACACCGAAGCCTTTGGGCAAGACGGCGAACGTTTGTGGATCCAGCCTGTCACCAGCGAGTTCGAGAGCGAGCTCGACGCCTACATCCAGCGCCAGATCGGTTACGACCCCGACATCTGGGTGGTCGAGATCGAGGACCGCGACGGGCGGCATTTCATCACGGAGACGGTGGCCAAGGAGGACTAGTCTCTTCCTGCGCGAGGAGGCCTTCCCTGGTTAGAAACGCTTAACCGCGTTCGTGAACGGGACCTCAAGCGAGCCGGCCTAGTGTCCGGATGTCGGCGAGAAACGTCGATGTCTGGCGAGTAGGCCTCATGCTGTTTCTTCTGAACGACGTCGTGTTCGATCTGGACGAGGCCACCCCGGTCACGCCCGCCGACGCGCGCCGGTTCGAGAAACTGGGCTTCGACTATGTGCTGGAACTCGGCTGCGAGCTGTTCGCCGAGGACCCGATGCTGCACCGGACCGACCCCGGCCGCGCCCGCCGGCTCGCTTGGCTGATCGCCGAGCGCAGCCCCGAAATCAACGCCGCCCTGTTCGCCGCCCCAGGCCAAAATTGTGATCCCGATCTGGTGGAGCCCCGCTTCTGCGCCCTGCCGGAAACAGTGATGCGTCAGCTTGGCCGGCGCGGTGAAAAAGGCCAACTGGATGCCGTCGCCGCCGATCGCGTCGTGTGGAACCGCATGGCGGCGTGACTTCACAGTCCAGGTTGCCTGGGCGCTTGACGCCGACCGTTCTGCGTCCAAGACTGCCGCCTTGGGTTGTGGTCGGGGGAAGACCGGGATGTTCAAGTCAATCACGGCAGTCCTGCATCCACGGCTATCCAGCGCCGCAAGTGCCGTAGTGCTGGCGATCGCTTTCGCTTCGCCAGCCCACGCTGAATGGTTGAGAGCCGAAACCGAGCATTTCATCATTTATGGTGACACGAACCGTAGCGAGATCACCCGCTACGCCACCAAGCTGGAGCGGTTCGACAGCCTGCTGCGCACCTATTTCCCGATCCCTGTCGAAAATATGATCCCGAAGCTGGAAATCGTCTTGGCCGATGGTGGCGGCGACATGAACCGAATGTCGCCGGGGATCGGCTCGAGCGTGGCAGGATTCTACACGCCGGACTCGGGTCGGATTTTCGCGGTGGTCAACACTCGCAGCGAAATGGACGACGTCGTGATCTTCCACGAGTACGCCCACCATTTCATGTTCCAGATGACGGCGCCGGCCTATCCGTCCTGGTTCGTCGAAGGCTTCGCCGAATATTTCGCTCAGTCGGATGTGCGTCCTGACCACCTTCGGGTCGGAGGGATCAGCAGCGGAAGAATGAGGTCTCTGGCGGTCCCCGCGAACCAGTGGGCGCCGACGGCTGACGTGTTGAGCTGGCGTATTTCGGCGAGCGGTCGCTACCGGGGGTTCGACTATTACGCCCAGTCCTGGGCCCTGACCCATTACATGATGGCGGACGAGGGCCGGAAGCGGAAACTGGGCGAGTACCTGAATCTGGTCAAGAACGGCGCGAGCTCGATTGAGGCCTTCCAGACAGCGTTCGGCAGAACTCCGGCTCAGCTTCAGGAAGACCTGCGCCGCTATCTTCTTCTAGGCTCGGTCAATGTGATGACGCCCCAGATCGAGTTGCGCGACACCCCCGTAGCGGTGACCGAGATGCCGCCATCCTACGGCCGGCTCGTCTGGTTCGATTTCCGTCTCGACCGCAATGGTTACAAGCCGGCAGAGGCGCCCGAAGACGCCACCGAAGATGTCCGACGCCGCACCGAGCGACGTAACCGCGAGGCTCAGGAGGAGCAGCAGACCTTGATCCGGGAAGCCTTGGCTGAGGCTGATCTTCATCCAGGAGATCGGATGGGGTTGATGGTGAAGTCTCGTGCACAGCGCCTGGCCGGTCATCCCTCGCAAGCCTTCGACACCCTGATGCCGCTGCTGACGGCCACTTCGACGGATCCGATATCACTCCGGTTGGCGGGCGAAATCCTTCGGGAAACTGCACAGACCCAGACTGATCAGGCGGCGAAGCTCGCGATGATGCGTCAAAGCTCGGCTTATCTGGCGCGGGCGATGGACGCCGATCCGCTGGATTTCCGCATCTATCTGGCGCTCGACGACAACCGCCAGGACTCGCCGGGGTATCCTAACGCCAACGACCTGAGCACTTTGGAAGTCGCGTCGGCCCTGGCGCCCCAGTCATCCGACGCCCGCGTCCGCACCGCCCGCGCCTATCTGGCTCACGATCAGCCAGCGCTCGCGGTGATCATGCTTATGCCTGTGGTCAACAATCCCCACGGCGGAACTGACTTGAAAGCCACGCGCGCGCTGCTGGCCCAGGCCAGGGCGGCAGCGGGAATGGCGCCGACGCTCACTGATGCTCCCCCGCCGGAGGACAACGGTGTAGAGGAAGGCGATGGAGATCA
>DASVTM010000158.1:0-4889 GCA_036387575.1 Brevundimonas sp. | reverse complement strand
CCCGGCACATGCACCTTCTACGGCACCGCCAACTCCAACCAGATGATGATGGAACTCGGCGGTTTGCACATGCCTTCGACCGCCTTCGTCCATCCTGACACCGGCCTGCGCGACGCCCTCACCGCCGCAGCCGCCAAGCGGGCCGTCGAATTGGCCCGCAGCGGCGAGTGCCGCATGGCCGACGTCATCTCCGAGAAGTCGATCGTCAACATGATCGTGGCCTTGCTGGCCACGGGCGGCTCGACTAATCACGCCATCCATCTGGTCGCCATGGCCAAAGCCGCCGGCGTGCTGATCGACTGGACCGACATGGATCAGCTGTCGTCGGTGACGCCGCTGCTCGCCCGCGTCTATCCGAACGGCTCGGCCGACGTGAACGCCTTCCAGGCTGCCGGCGGCGTGGCCTACGTTGCTCGCGAGCTGGCGCAGGCCGGACATATCCACTCCGACGTCACGACGATCATGGGCGAGGGCATTCAGGCCTATTTCCAGGAACCCTCAATGGTCGACGGCGAACTGGTCTGGCGAGAGGGCGTCACCGAAAGCCTCGACCTGGACATCCTGCGACCCGCGTCCGATCCGTTCGACACCGAGGGGGGCTTGCGTCTGGTACAGGGCGATCTGGGCCGGGCTGTGATCAAGATCTCGGCGGTCAAGCCAGAGAACCGGATCGTCGAGGCTCCAGCTGAAGTCTATGAGACGCAGGAAGACGTGCTGGCCGACTTCAAGGCTGGAAAGCTGGACCGCGACGTCATCGTCGTGCTGCGGTTCCAGGGTCCGCGCGCCAACGGCATGCCTGAGCTTCACTCCCTGTCGCCCGCCCTGGGCGTGCTGCAGGACCGGGGCTTCAAGGTCGCCCTCGTCACCGACGGCCGGATGTCGGGCGCTTCGGGCAAAACGCCCGCAGCTATCCACGTCTCACCCGAAGCTCTGGCGGGCGGTCCGCTCGCCCATGTACAAACCGGCGATGTTATCCGTCTGGACGCCGAAGCCGGGGTCCTGACCACGATCGCCGTCGCCGATCTGCAGGCTCGTCCCAGAGCCCGCCGGTCAGCAGCCAACCGCGAGGCCTCTACCTGGGGCTATGGTCGCGAACTGTTCTCGGCGTTCCGCCGCGTGGTCACCTCCGCCGAAGAGGGCGCCACAGTCTGTTACTCCGGGGAAGAAGAAGACGCATGACTGTAGCCTGGGACAAGACCCTTCTCGTCGGTGACGTGGGCGGCACCAATGCCCGCTTCGCCTTGGCGCATATGGTCGAGGGAAAGCCGGTGCTGGAGCACCACGACAGCTTCCCCGCCGAACGCTATCCGACCTTCCTCGAGGGCGTGAAGGCTTTCATCGACGGTTGCGACGTCAAGCCGACCGGCGGAGTCATCGCCGTCGCTGGGCCCGTGACCGATGGCGAGATCGACCTGACCAATTCGCCCTGGGCCGTGTCTGAAAAGCAGCTCGCTACGTTGGGGCTCGACCCGGTGCGGCTGATCAATGACTTCGAGGCGCTGGCCTGGGGAGCGCCTGTAGTCCCGGCTGACCAGCTGGCTTCGCTGGGCGGCCCCGAAGAGGGTGAGCTGCACGCCGCCGTCGCGGTACTGGGCCCAGGCACGGGCTTTGGTGTCTCCGCTCTGGTGCGCGACATCCACGGCGCCGAGATGGCCATGCCGTCCGAGGGCGGTCACGCCTGCTTTCCTCCCGGTGATTCGGTAGAGGACGAAATCCTGAGGATCCTGCGCCGACGCTATGACCGGGTATCGATCGAGCGTCTCATCTGTGGTCCGGGCCTGTTGAACATGCATCGCGCTTTGGCCGAAATCGACGGACGCGAGACCCATATCGACGATCCGGCACAGATCACCGAAACCGCCCTGGCCGATCCCAACAGCCACTGCGGCGCGACACTGGCCCGGTTCTGCGCCATCCTCGGGGCCGTGGCCGGAGATATCGCCCTGACCACCGGCGCGCGCGGCGGCGTCTACATCGCCGGTGGGATCGCTCCGCGCATCCTGCCCTTCCTCAAGGCCAGCCCCTTCCGGGAGCGATTTGAGCGAAAAGGGCGGTTTCAGGAATACATGCAGGCCATTCCGACCAACGTCATCCTGCACAAACACGCGGCCTTGCTAGGCGCAGCCCGCGTCGCCTTCGCCGATATCAGCTGATCCCAAAACCGTCATTTGTGAAAGTCCCGATCAAAAACCGATATAATACAGAGGTGGCTGGCAGAAAAAATTATCACGCGGGCGTGAACCGGATTGGAATGGCTACGTTTGATAGTCTCCAACATGGAAGGGAATACCCAATGCGTAAGATGATCCTTGCTGCCGTCGCCACCTTCGCTCTGGCCGGCGTGGCCGCCTGCGGCGAAAGCGCTGCCGACAAGACCGCCGAAACGAAGGCTGACGCTCTCGAAGCCCAAGCGGCTGCAACGCCTAACGAGCAGACAGAGAAGAACCTGAACGCGCAGGCCGACCACATCGAACAAAACGCTGGCAACGCCGATGGCGGCATGACCACCGCCAACACGCCCAGCACCTCGCCGACCGCTGGCGAAACCGCCGGCCACTAAGCCAAGGCAATAAAGAAGCCCCCGCCGTGCAAACGGCGGGGGCTTTTCTATGTGGTCTCTCCGTTCGATCAGTCGACGCAGAGTGTGGCAGCCGCCTTGCCGTCTTCGACACGGGTGTTGCAGCCGAAGCGGTCGCTGTCGACCTGGCATTGGCCGGTCACGGGCGCGCCGGGAGCCACGCCGCTGTTGCCTTGGATGAGGCAGTCGCCCGCGCATTGCGAGCCTGAGGTGCACTGTTTGCCGGCGTCGGCGTATTTGACGATGCATTGCTCGCTCTGCATGCGTCCGACCCGGCGGATTTCGCCACCCCGCGCGGTGCAGGACGCCATGTCCACGCTCTGACCGGGGACAGCCGGATCCGGCGCGCTCATCGGGGTGCAGCCGGCGAGAAGGCCAGCGGTCAAGGCGAGAGCGGCGAGCAGTATGCGCATGGAAAGTCTCCGAATCGGATTTCAGTTCTGAAACTGCCTAGGGAGGGGATGGGTCCGTTTCGTGACACCATCGCCCGATGCATCAGTACCCCTGAGCCCGGGCCAGTCGTTCGGAATGGAAACCTGCGTCGCCCAGCAACTCGTTGAGCACTCGCACCCGCTTCATATAGAGGCCGACGTCGAACGCGTCCGTCATCCCGACCCCGCCGTGCATCTGCACCGCCTCCTGAACCGCCAGTTCGGCGACCCGACCGGCCTTGGCCTTGGCGACCGAGACGGCCAGACCGTCGGGGTCCTTACCGGCATCCAGCCGCTGGAGCGCGCCGATCACGGCAGCCCGAGCCAACTCAATTTCCGTGAACAGGTGGGCCGCGCGATGTTGCAGCGCCTGAAACTCGCCGATCAGCTTGCCGAACTGTTTGCGCGTGCGCAGGTAGTCGAGCGTGATCTGGAAAGCCTGATCGCCGGCTCCGGTCAGTGAAGCCGCAGCGCAGGCCCGACCAAGGTTCAGCGCCCCCTGAAGCAGCGTCTTTCCATGATCGACAGCGCCGATCACGGCGTCCGCATCGACCTGAACATCGGTCAGGGTGACGCGCGCGGCATTGTGGGCGTCGACCATGACGGTGCGTTCGATTACCACGCCCGCAGCCTTGGGATCGACGAGGAACAGGCTGAGGCCCTCGTCGGAGTGGGCCGCGACGATCAGGGCATCGGCGATATGACCGTCCAGCACGAAGCCCTTCGAGCCGTTCAGCTTGAAGCCGTTGCCCGAGCGTTCGGCGGTCGTGGCGATGTTCGATGGACGGTGCTTGGCGCCCTCGTCGATCGCCAGCGACAGGATAGCTTCGCCTGCCGCGATCCTCGGCAGCCAGGCCGCCTGCTGTTCGGGAGACCCTCCGTCAGTCAGTATCTTTGCGCACAGGATACTTGAGCCCATGAACGGCGAGGGGGTCAGCGTACGACCCAGCGCCTCGGCCACCACGCCGGCCTCGACGGCGCCGAGGCCGGAGCCGCCATGTTCCTCCGGGATGATCACGCCCGCGAACCCCATCTCGCCGAACGCCTTCCAGAGTTCACGCGAAACGCCGTCGGCGTCGTTGCTATCGCGCAGGGACCGCAGGTGGGCGACCGGCCCGTTTTCGCTCAGGAAGCCATCGGCGGCCTCCTTCAGCATTGTCTGTTCTTCGGTCAGGATCAGCATCCGCTCAGGCTCCGGGCAGTTGCAGAAGGTGTTTGGCGATGATGTTCAGCTGCACTTCGCTGGTCCCGCCCTCGATCGAATTGGCCTTGGTCCGTAACCAGTCGCGCGCCACCCTGCCGTGATGGGAACGCTCGCTCTCCCATTCCAGCGCGTCGGAACCGCCAGCCGCCATCGCCAGTTCGTGGCGGCGCTTGTTGAGCTCCGAGCCGTAGTATTTGAGCATCGAAGCGATCGCCGGACTGGCCTGACGCGCCTTCACCTGATCCCCGACCCGCTCCATCGATAGATGGAAGGCGGCGAGATCGACCTCTAGCTCAGCAATCCGCGCACGGAGCATCGGATCGTCCAACCGGCCATCGGTGTCGACGCCGATGCTGTCGGCGGCCACCTGGCCCATCGGCCGACCGGATCCTAGCGAGCCCATGGCTCCGATCATGGTTCGCTCGTGCGCCAGCAACGCCTTGGCCACGTCCCAGCCCCGGTTCAGCGTGCCGACGAGGTTCACCTTCTCGACCCGCACATCGTCGAAGAAGGTCTCGCAGAACGGCGACTTGCCGCTGATCAGGGTGATGGGACGGGTCGAGACCCCCGGCGTCGCCATGTCGAACAGCACGAACGAGATGCCGAGGTGCTTGGGCGCGTCCGGGTCGGTGCGCACCAGACAGAATATCCAGTCGGCCTGATCGGCGTGGGAGGT
>DASVTM010000157.1:0-2727 GCA_036387575.1 Brevundimonas sp. | reverse complement strand
ACCCATTCGGCCTTCTTCTCGCCCGTCGCCTTATCCAAGCGGGTCAGGGCGAAGTTGGACACCGCATAGACATCCGTGGCGCCTACGGCGACGCCTTGGGTAGCGTTGGCGTCATAGCGGCGCACCGTCTCTGCTTGCCCGACCAAAGCGATGGGCGGATGCTCAGGCGCGGGAGCTGCCGTGATCTGGGCTTGGTCGGCAGCTCCCGACAGAACGAGAGCGAACAGGGCTGAAACGATCATCATCCGGTTCCTAGAAGCTGGCCGACATGCCGAGCCAGAAGGTCCGGCCGTATTCCGCTGACTCCTGCAGGTTGCGCTGCAGCGGGCCCGTGTTCTCCTGACGCCCCGAGTTCGACAGGTTCTGGGCCTCGAAGAAGACCGTCACGCCTTGGTCGAAGCGCCAGCTGACCGAGGCGTCATAGAGGTGGCGGCCCTTCCAGTACTGGTCGGCGTTGGGGATCAGGTCGTTCACCGTCTCGAGGAAGCCGCCGATGTAGTTGTGCGAGATCTTCGCTTCGAGCGGACCGCGCTGGTAGTAGATCGACTCGTTGGTCGTCGTGCTCGGCTGCAGGAACAAGGAGCGGTGACGAACCACGCCCAGACTGTTCTGGAACGAGACGTCGGTGTCGAGGAAGGTTGCGTTGGCGCTGACGCCGAAGCCGTCGAACGGCGCAGGCAGGAAGTAGAGCTCCTGCTGGAACGCCAGTTCGATGCCCCGGATAGTGGCCGTCTGGGCGTTGCGAGGCGTCGACACGGTGACCGTCTGCACACCTGCCCCGACGTCGAGCTGTTCGACGGAGGTCGCCGTGAAGATTTCATTCTCGATGTCTTTCGAGAAGACCGCGACCGATATCAGGCCATCGCGCGGGTAGTATTCGGCCGACAGGTCGAAGCCTTCGCTTTCGCGCGGCTTCAATCCCGGATTGCCTCGCGAGACCAGCGTCAGGGATCCGTCGAATGTCACGTTCTCCGCACCGGCCAGCGATGCGAAATCGGGTCGACCGATCGTGTTGGTCCAGGCGGCGCGGACGACGACATTCTCCAGAGCATCCCAACGCAGATGCACGCTCGGCAACCAGTTGTCATAGTCACCCGAGTTCTGAACGGGTGTCACCACACCCGCGCGGGTCCGGAACGTGTCCGAGGAAACCTCGGTCTTCTCGTAACGAACTCCACCCAAGGCCGTGAAATCCCCGATCCGGTAGCTGGCCTGACCAAAGGCTGCCGAGACATCCTCGGTGAGATCGTAGTCGCCGGTGCGGGGCGACGGCGCCTGCCGCGCGAAGGTGGCCCGGTACGACTCGAGCATTGCGACGTCGATGCGTGGCCCCAGCAGGTAGCCGCCCTGGATCTGCTCCGTCGGACCGGGACGATCGACCAGATCGAAGTTGAAGGTCGAGAGCACGTAGTTGGTCTGAGCATTCTGATATTCACGATCGGTCGAGCGCAGATTGAACCCGAACTTGGCCTTCAGATTGCGCTCGGCGCCGCCGTCGTCGAAGCCCGCGTTCAGGCCGACCTGCGTGGTGTTCTCGAACGTCTCCAACAGGCTGTCGCGGAACTGGGTCATGAAATAGTTGGACGGCGTGCGCAGACCCGCCCCGGTCGGCGTGAAGACGGGGAAGAAGTTCGACGTGTCGTAGCTGAAACCGTAGTTCGCACCCTGGGCGTCGCGGGTCTGGAAGGTTGCGGAGGTGTTGGGCGACTCCAGCTTGGCCCGCGAATAGACCAGCAAGCCGTCGATCAACCATTGCGGCGTCACGTCCCAACGGAAGGCGGTGCGCGCCAGGCTGATCTCGCGTTTGGTGATCGGCTGGTTGAGACCGATGATGCCTCGGCCGCTGGCGAAGGTCCCCGAGGTCGCTGTCTGGTTGGTGACGTTGCCGATCGGCTCGACGCGGTATTCGATCCGTTCCTCGTCATCCTCCATGTGCGCCCAGAGCGCGGACGCCTCCCAGTGGAAGTCGGCGTTCGGACGCCATTCCAGCTTTCCGTTCACACCGTCGCGGGTCTTGGTGTTGTTGTACCAGAACAGGCGGACCTGGGTCGGAACCTGGATACCGTTGCCTGTGGCGGAGCCCGAGTTCACCGGAGCGCCGACGGCCGTATACTCACGGACCGACGGGGCGGCGGACTCGACCTGCGGGATGTCATAGTCGAGCTGTTCGTGCGAGGCGCCGACCACGACGCCCCACTCGTCGTTCCTACCAAACGTGCGGCCGGTGGCGAAGCTCAGGCGGTAGGACGGGTCTTCGTTGCGGACCTCGCCGTGCTGCTCGTACCAGCCGTAAGATGCCATGCCGTTGAAGAACGGGCGACCGGCGTCGAAGGCGCTGCGGGTCGTGATGTTGATGACGCCGCCGATGGCGTTGGCGTCGTTCTGGGGCGTCACCGTCTTGATGACCTGCACCTGCCCGGCCATTACCGACGGCACGATGTCGAGCGGCACGGTCCGGCCTGTGTCATCCACCGAGGCGACGATCGCGCCGTCGATGGTGGTGCGGTTATAGGTCGAAGTCAGGCCGCGCAGGACCGGGAAGCGCGGCTCACCCTGATCTTCCTGCACCGACACACCCGGAATACGGCGCAGAGCGGCGGCGGTGTTGTGGTCAGGCAGCTTGCCGATGTCGTCCGAGGAGATGACGTCCATCACCTCGAATTGGTTGCGCTTGACCGAGATGGCCGCACGCTGCGCCGCGCGTTGACCGGTGACGACGATCTCATC
>DASVTM010000156.1:0-2866 GCA_036387575.1 Brevundimonas sp. | reverse complement strand
TCGATTGCTTCATCAAATTGCAACGTCGCTCATGATGGTCGCCTGGCGTGGTGTAGCTTTGACGCGGCCACCGCGATCTCCGGCTTGGGCTGGGACAATCAGGCTGCCAGGTTAGAGGCTGTTATGGACCGCTTGTGAGTTGAGCGGCCTGTTTGAGCATGATGCAGACGAAGGCGACGATGTGGAGATCTGCGAGCGTACTGGGATAGCGCTCGTAATCTTTGACGAGGCGGCGAAAGCGCGTCGCCCAGGCGAAGGACCGTTCGACCACCCAGCGGCGTGGGAGCAGAACGAAGCCGCGCTTGGCGTCCGGGAGTTTGACGACCTCCAATTCGATGCCGTGCGCGCGGGCCGCCTTGGCCGGCTTCTCTCCGGTATAGCCCTGATCGACGTAGGCCAGATCGACGTGATCGCCTGTGGCGGCCTGCACCGCCTCGGCGAGCTGCCCGACCTGAGCACGGTCGTCCGCATCGGCGGGCGTGACATGCAGAGCCAGGAGGTAGCCCAGGGTGTCGACCGCCAGGTGGACCTTGGGGGACTATCGGAAATTCCGTGTAGGGGCGGCGGGTTGAACATCAGGCCGCCATGGCCCGGGTGAAGCGTTCGCCGAAGATGACGGCGAACTGCGCCTTGGCCATGACCCATTCACGCGGGCCCATCTTCCACGCCTTCTCGGAGCGGTTCAAGACCAGGTAGAGGAGCTTCAGCGCGGCCTCGTCGGTCGGGAAGTGCCCTCGGGCGCGCACGGCTCGGCGCAGCGTGGCGTTCAGGGCCTCGATGGCGTTCGTCGTGTAGAGGATGCGCCGAACCTCGCTGGGGAAGGCGTAGAACGGGACGACCTCGCTCCAAGCACGTCGCCAGCTCTGGGCGATGGCCGGGTACTTCCGGCCCCACTCGCCCGCCTCGAAGGCAGCCAGGGCCGCCTCGCCAGCCGCGGCGTCGAGCGCGCGATAGATGTCTTTCAGCGCGACCGCCACGGCTTTGCGATCCTTGTAGGAGACGAAGTCCAGGCCGTGACGCAGGAGATGGACGATGCAGGTCTGGACCATCGTCTCGGGGAAGACCGCCCGGATGGCGTCGGGGAAGCCCTTCAGTCCGTCGACGACCGCCAGCAGCACATCTTCGACACCACGGTTCCGGAGCTCGTTCATGACCCGCAGCCAGAACTTGGCTCCCTCGTTCTGCTCCAGCCATAGGCCGAGGATCTCCTTGGATCCGTTGGCGCGCACGCCGAGTGCGATGTGCACGGCCTTGTTCCGCACAAGGCCTTCGTCGCGGACCTTGATGCGCAGAGCGTCGAAGAACACGATTGGGTAGACCGGCTCCAGTGGCCGGGCCTGCCAGGCGGCGATCTCCTCCAGCACCGCGTCGGTCACCGTGCTGATCAGGTCGGGCGACACCTCGATGCCGTAGAGCTCGCGAAGGTGCCCGACGATCTCCCGGGTGCTCATGCCGCGGGCATACATCGACACGATCTTGTCGTCGAAGCCGGGAAAGCGGCGCTGATACCGGGCGATCAGCTGCGGATCGAATGTCGCCTGCCGGTCGCGGGGGATCGCCAGTTCGATCCGGCCGGTCTCGGTCGTCACTGTCTTGCGGCCGTAGCCGTTGCGGCTGTTGCCGGCCTCCTCGCCCGCCAGATGGTGGTCCATCTCGGCGTTGAGCGCCCGCTCGGCCAGGGCCTTCTTCAGCCTATCCAACAGGCCGTCGGCCTCGAACGCCGTCTTAGGATCGGCTCCAGCCAGCAACTGGTCCAGGATCACGTCAGGGATGTGAGGTGCTTTGCGTCGTGCCATCGGGAACCTCCTTCGGGTCCACTAGGGCCGCCCCTACACGAAAATCCTGACAGTCCCCCTGCCGACGGCGCACCTTCGTCGAATCGCTGCCGCGGCTTCTCCCGCCACGCGCACGACGCACCGGTCGGCTCGCCCGAACGCAGGCCCGGGCTGGGCTCGCGTTGGGTGGCGAAGCCGGCGCTCGGCTCGCAGGGCATCTGGCCATGGCCACGAGCCCCGATACGGTGCTGCGCCTCGTGCACGGCATGACGCTACCGCCGACCGGTCCGCTGCGGGCGGTGGGAATCGACGACTGGGCGATCCGCAAGGGACAGACCTACGGCACGCTCATCGTCGATCTCGACCGGCGACGTCCGATCGACCTGCTGCCGGACCGATCCAGCACGACCGTCGCCGCGTGGCTGCGTTGCCATCCCGGTATCGCAGTCATCACGCGCGACCGTTCGTCCGAATACGCGCGTGCAGCGACCATGGGCGCTCCCGCAGCCCTTCAGGTCGCCGACCGCTGGCATCTCCTCCTCAACCTGCGTCAGGCCGTGGAGCGCTGGCTCGCCCGCGTCCATGGACGCTTGCGACGTCTGCCGAGCCTTGCCTCCGAAGATGGGCGACAGCCGGGCAACGTCTGCGAGCCTACCGCCGGAGTGAAGCCGAGATCGCCGTGAGCCTTGACAGCCGCGCCCGCCGTCTGGCCGCCTACGAGGACGTGCGTCGGCGCTCTCAAGCCGGTGAGACCTTGCTGGCGATTGCCCGGGCGACGGGCCTCGCACGCGGGACGGTGCGCAAGTATGCCCAGGCCGAGAGCTTTCCGGAACGCGCAGCACGTCGCCCCGGCCCCAGTCGCCTCGACCCCTATCTGGCGCATCTGGAGCAGCGGATGACCGGGGGTGCGAGAACGCGATGGAACTCTGGCGCGAACTTCGCGAGCGGGGCTTTGCCGGCACGCACCGGCAGGTTCACCGCTTCGTCGCCGAGCGTCGCACGAGGCCGGCGCGGCGCACCGCCCGCAAATGGCTGGCGCGGAATGCAGCGCCGATCACTGGCGCAATCTCTCTTCCATCTCCCAAGCAACT
>DASVTM010000155.1:0-11954 GCA_036387575.1 Brevundimonas sp. | reverse complement strand
GGCGCGCAAGGTCATGCCCTTGAACTGGCTGTAGGCGGGGTGCTGATCGAGGGCCGGCAGGTGCTTCAGGACGACAGTCTTCGTCGCCGGTTCGTTAATCAGGGATTCGATCGTGCTTTCGATAGTCGGGCGTGCTGCGGGAGCGTTAGCTGCGGCCGGAGCGGCGGGTGTCGTCTGGGCCGAAGCAGCGCCGGCGAGCATCAGTGATGCCGCGACGGCGGCGAACGGGGTCTTGATCATTGGAATCTCCATTGGGAGCCGCCAGATGACCGTGGTTTCGCGACATCATCACGACAGCCTCTTTATCGGCGTCCTCGACGGCGCTAGGACCAGCGCATGACCGACACGATCGCAACCACCACCAAACTCATCCAGGGCCGGACCGGGCCTTGGGAACTCGTCATGGGGCTGGAGATCCACGCTCAGGTGGCGTCGAAGGCCAAGCTGTTCTCCGGCGCGGCCGTGGGCTTCGGCGCGGGCCCCAACGAGCAGGTGTCGCTGGTCGATGCGGGCTTCCCGGGCATGCTTCCGACCCTGAACGGTCACTGCGTCGAGCAGGCGGTGAAGACCGGGCTCGGCCTCAAGGCGCAGATCAACAAGCGCAGCCAGTTCGACCGCAAGAACTATTTCTATCCCGATCTGCCGACCGGCTATCAGATCAGCCAGCTGTATTTCCCCATCGTCGGGGAGGGTGAAGTCGAGGTCGAGGCCGAGGACGGGTCGTTCAACACCGTCCGTATCGAGCGCCTGCATCTGGAGCAGGACGCCGGCAAGCTGATCCACGACCTGTCTCCGACCGAGAGCTTCGTCGACCTGAACCGCGCCGGCACGGCGCTGATGGAGATCGTCTCCAAGCCGGACATCCGCTCGCCCGAAGAAGCGGTCGCCTACGTCAAGAAGATCAGGACCATCCTGATGTATCTGGGGACCTGCGACGGCGACATGGAGAAGGGCAACCTGCGCGCCGACGTCAACGTCTCGGTCTGTCGCGAAGGCCAGTACGCCAAATTCCAGGCGACCGGCGACTTCAGCCATCTGGGCACGCGCTGCGAGATCAAGAACGTCAACTCGTTCCGCTTCATCTCTCAGGCCATCTCGGTTGAGGCGCGCCGCCAGATCGAGATTATCGAGGACGGCGGCAAGATCATTCAGGAAACCCGCCTGTATGACCCCACCAAGAACGAGACCCGTTCAATGCGGTCCAAGGAAGAGGCGAACGACTATCGCTACTTCCCCGATCCCGACCTGCTGCCGCTCGAAATCGAGCAGGCCTGGATCGATCAGATCAAGGCGTCCCTGCCGGAACTCCCGGACGAGAAGCGCAAGCGTTTGATGAGCCAGTACGGCCTGTCGCAATACGACGCCGTGGTGCTGATTTCCGATCAGGCCAAGGCCGACTATTTCGAGGAGGCCGCCAAGGGCCGCGATGCCAAGCTGGTTGCCAACTGGGTCACCAACGAGCTTTCGGCCCGCCTGTCGGCGGATAACCTCGAGTTCGACGCCAGCCCTCTGCCTGCGGCCTATGTCGCCGAACTGGTGGCGCTGATCGAGGAAGAGGTCATCTCGTCCCGGATCGCCAAGGAAGTGTTCGACCACGTCTGGAACGGCGAGGGCTCGCCTCGCGCCGTCGTCGAGGCGCGCGGTCTGGTTCAGGTCAACGACACCGGCGCCATCGAGAAGGCCGTCGACGACCTGATCGCCGCCAACCCCGACAAGGCCGCCGCCGTCGCCGAGAAGCCGCAAGCGCTCGGCTGGTTCGTCGGTCAGGTCATGAAGGCCACCGGCGGCAAGGCCAACCCGGCGTCGGTCAACGCCATCCTGAAGGCTAAGCTTGGTCTTTAAGGGCTCTTTAACTCGCCGCGCGGCGGCTTGCTGCTTGAGCGCGTTCGGTACCTGGTGACACAACGAAAAGCCCGCCCGGATCGCTCCGGGCGGGCTCTTTCTTGTGCGGCGTGTGAAGCCTAGTTGTTCAGCAGCGAGACGATCAGCCCAGTCGCCAGAGCCGCGACGACGATGTCGCCAGTGTCCGTGCGATAGTAGCCGTATCCGCGTGGCGGAGGTGCATAGCCGTAGCGATTGTAGTCGCGAATGTACCAGTTCGACCGATATTGGTAGGGCAGGGTCGCCCCGCGATAATAGCGACGTTGGCTATAGCGATAGTCGCGGCGATAGTCCTGACGCTGATCGCGATAGTAGCGACGGTCGTCACGGTAACGCTCGCGATTGGTGTAGCGGCCGCCGTCGTAGCGATTGCGATCGGCGCGACGCTCGTGGCGCTCATAGCGTCCGTCGTGGTCACGGTCGCCGCCCCGCCACGACTGGGCGGAAGCGGACATCGGTGCGGCGGTGACAGCCAGTGCGGCGACGGCCATCGCGGCGATCTTTGCAAAACTTCTCATCACTTGATCTCCTTGAACTGCCGCCACGGAGCGGCTTCGAAACCCCCAATGATCGTTAATTGAACCTTAGCGCCTGAACCGTTTCTGAACGTTCGGTTCAGGCTTCAGGCCCGGCAAAAACGAAAACGGCCCCTCCTTTCGAAGGGGCCGCTCTGTCGTCAGGCCGTGAGAGCTACCAGCGCCAGGCGCTGCGGATCACGTCGATGATGTAGCCGTCGTACTGGTCGATCAGGTAGATCGAGTTGTCGACATAGACCCACCGTGTACCTTCGGGCGGGAAGCCCAGACCATAGGTCCGGTAGTCGTTGACGCTGTAGCGCCAGAAGATCGACGGCAGGTACTGACCCTCGTGGAACGTCTGGCCGTAGTAGTTCCTCGGCACGCTGTAGTAGCCGTAACCGGGCGCAAAATAGAACCCGATACGAGCGCCGTTCCAGCCGCGGAAACGGTTGTCGTTGCGCCACCAGTCGGAGCGATGGGTGCGATCCCAACTCTGCTGCCAGCGGTTGGAGTCGAAGCGGCTGCGATATTCCTGACGCTGGCGATCCCGATCGCGACCGCCACGGTTGTCGTTGTTGTTCCAGCCGCTATTGCCGCCGGGGCGACCCTGATTGCCGTTCCAGCCGCCGTTGCCGGGACGACCTTGATCAGGGCGACCTTGGCCAGGACGGTCCTGGCCGGGGCGATCAGGACGGCCCTGGTTGCCGTTCCAGCCGCCATTGCCCGGACGGCCTTGATCTGGACGACCTTGGTCCGGCCGTCCCTGGTCGGGTCTGCCTTGGCCGGGACGGTCAGGACGATTCGTGCCGCCATTGGAGGGCCGATCAGGGCGACCCGGTCCGCCATTGTTCCACCCGCCGGCTGGACGGTCCGGGCGACCTTCACCCTGACCGGGCCGGTCGGGTCTGTCAGGGCGTTGAGGTGGGTTCGGTTGAGATGCAGGCGCCGACGGGCGGTCCGGGCGTTCGCCCCGATGGCCACCCCGGTCTGGACCTCGCCCGCCACGGTCACCGCTCTCACTGCGCTCGGCGGTGTTGTCCGGCGCGGTCCGTTGGCGATCGCCGTTGCTGTCGTTGCGGTGTCCGCCATCGCGGCGAGGCGTGGGCGCGCTATCGTCCTGACCACGATCCTGAGCGAGGGTCGCGACGGGAGCCAACGCCGGAAGGGCGAAGGCAGCGATGGCAGAGAACACCATCAGTGAACGTTTCATGGTCGTTATCTCCGCACGCCCACAGGGGCGGCTTGGGTGGTTAATTCGGCTCCGCCGCATGAACCCTGTCTGAATGAAAAGGGGCGCTCCCGTGAAGAGTTCGTAATAAAGACCCACCCCTCGGCCTCGCGAATGGCCCATCCGAGCGCAACCAGGCTTTTGGATCCGGTGCTGTTGCGCCTCGCCTGATTAGGTCCCAGATCGGTAAGGGGCGTTCGGCCCGCTGGAGACCGCTTTATGACCCGTCCCATCGAGCTTTGGTACTGGCCTACGCCGAACGGCTGGAAGATCTCCATCGCCCTCGAGGAGATGGGGCTGCCGTATGAGACGAAGTACGTCAACATCGGAGCCGGCGAGCAGTTCACGCCGCAGTTTCAGGCCATCAGTCCCAATGGCCGTATGCCGGCCATCATCGATCCGGACGGTCCCGACGGCATGCCGCTGTCGATTTTTGAGTCCGGCGCCATCCTCCAGTACCTCGGCGCCAAGTCGGGCCAGTTCTACGCCACTGACCGCCGGCACAAGGCCGAGATTGACCAGTGGTTGTTCTGGCAGGTGGGCGGCCTCGGTCCGATGGCTGGCCAGACACACCATTTTCGGCAGTACGCGCCGAGCATGATCAAGGACCAGCGCCAACTGGCTTATGGCGTGCGACGCTACACCAACGAGACCAACCGGCTGTATGGCGTCATGGACAAGCGGCTGGCTGACAGGCCGTTTCTTGCGGGCGACTATTCGATCGCGGATATGGCTGCCTGGCCTTGGGTTCTGCCAGAGCATCAAGGCCAGAACCTCGACGACTTTCCCAACCTCAAGGACTGGGTGGAGCGGGTCGGCGCGCGGCCTGCGGTGCAAGTCGGGCGGGCGCTGGGCGAGGAGATGCGCAAGAACCTTGCAGCCTCGGGCAAGGCCGCTGAGGACGCCCGCAAGGTCCTGTTCGGACAGCGCGCTCGATAGCAGGCGGAGCCCGGCGCCGTTAACCTTGTATAGATGTCGATAAACACGGGATTACCGGCAAGTTCATGATGTCTGAAGACGGCGGGCTGTGTTGTTAAACTCTTTACATAAAAGACTTTTTCGGCCTGCTGGCCGTTAACTTTAACTTCAAACCGACGGTATTTGATGTGACCTCGAAGAACGGCTCCAGAATGGATGCCGCCAGAGGAATACGACGATGACCGCGCAAGAAGCCGCGCCTGAGTTTGAAGCTGCTGACATGGCTCTGCCTCTGCCGACCATGGACATGGACGGCGACGCCCTGTTCCGTCTCGGCATGATGTACTCGGCCGGGCAGGGTGGTTGCCCGATGGACCGCGTCTCGGCCCACATGATCTTCAATCTCGCCGCTATGAAGGGCTCCATCGAAGCGCGCGTTTATCGCCGCGAGATGTCGCAGGAAATGGAACGCGAAGAGATCGCCGAAGCCCAGAAAGCCGCCCGTCGCTACATTGACGCCGGCGTGGTGACTTTAGCTGCCTGATATTCGCCACCTGTCCTACAGGAAAGAGGCGGAGGCCCGGGAGCCTTGGCTATCTCGGTGTGGAATGGTGGCCAGCGGGTCTAGCGCCAGCGACCAGAACGTCACCGGACGCGCTCTCTTAACGTCTGTCGCAGGGCCCAGTGACTAGTCGCAGATGTTTATCGGGATCGTTTCGACCATAGCGGCGTAGCCGGCATCGGACGGGTGAAGCCAGTCCCCGCTCTGGAACTCGGTGCGGAGCCGTGTCGGATGGGCAGGGTCGCGGACGGCGGCGTCGAAGTCCACGCGGGCGTCCACGTCGGATGAGGTGCGGATCCATGCGTTGGCGGCCTGGCGAATGGCCTCGCCGTTCGCGGTGAAATAGTTGGCGTCCTCGAACGGGGGAATGGTCGCGAGGACCACCTTGAGACCGGCGGCGTGGGCGCGGGTCAGGACCTGCCGGTAGCCGGCGATCAGGTCGTCCGCCGTGATGCTTTCGTGGGCGTATTCGGCGCGCGCGGGGCGACCGATATCGTTGATGCCCTCCAGCAGGATCAGGCATTTCGCGCCGGAGACCGCCAGGGCGTCGGCGTCGAGACGTTCAAGCGCGGACGGGCCGGAGCCCTGATGCAGCAAGCGATTGCCGCCAATGCCGTTGTTGACCATGGTCCAGGTTGACCCCGCCGTGACCATGCGTTGAGCGAGCCGCTCGGGCCAGCCGCCGGGGCCGGAGGGGAGCGAGCCGGTGCCTTCGGTGATCGAGTCTCCGAGGGCGACGATGACTTGGGTGGCGGCTGTGGTTTCGACCTCGATGGCGGTGGCGAGAGCTCCGATGCGAAGGCGGGGGGCGTCGGCAGCGAGGGTTGCAGCGGTGGCGTTTCCGTCGCGCATGACCTGCCGCAGTCGATGGCCGGGAAGGCGGGTTTCGTCGGGATAGAAAATGCTGAGGGTGAGGCGGTCGAGGGCTTTCACCGGGAGTAGGACCGGGTCGGACAGTCGTGGGGCGCCGGCGGGAAGCAGCAAGCCTTCGGAGCCGTCGAAGGTAACGGCGATAGGCGCCGCGTCTCCGACTGAGAGGCTGACTGCGCCTACACGGATGGGCGCCGAGCCGTAGATGTTCGAGACGCGGATACGGACGCGATCGCCGCTGGCGGAGAGGGTCGTGATCTGGCTGACGGTCTGGTTCGAGACCGTCGTCGGGCCGAGGGGGCCGCGCACGTCGTTCGGGTTGGGCGGCGACGGCGGAACGACTGGCCCCACGTTCGACACAGGCGGGAAGGTCCAGCCTGCGATCCAGCGGGCGGGTGCGGTCTGGGCGGACGCTTGGGTTGCGAATGATGCGCCAGCCAAAACAGCCAGCATTGTCAGTGTGCGAACCCGCATCTTATTCTCCGCTCATCCCCGCGAAAGCGGGGACCTAGTTCTAGCCTAATGCACGCTGCAAGGGATCAAGCGACCTGCCTGCTTGCGCGATAGCAACCGCTGCCAAAGGTCTGGGTCCCCGCGTTCGCGGGGATGAGCGGATTATGAGGTTGGTTGGCCTGTCGGTCCCAGAGTTTCCCTAGCGGTCCCACGGGAATTTCAGCGTGGGCTGATTGACGTAGCGATCCATCGTCAGGAGCACGCGCGCCCCTGCCCCCGGGGCCAGCTTTAACGTGAAAGCCGAGGCGTTCACGGGCTGCGTGGCGCCGTCGTAAGCCGCAGTCTTGATCTGGTGCTCGCCGTAGCCGCCGCCCTGAATCGTGACCGAGCGGGTCTGGGTCGGTGACAGGTTGACGAGGGTGACGGCGGTCTCGTCGGCGGTCATGCGGTCGATCAGCGCCGAGACGTCCTCGGGCACGCCGGCCCGACGTGTGTCGGCGTCGAAATAGCGCAGACGAGCATACAGGGGCGAGCCGCCGGCGTTGGCGGTGGTCGGATTCCACGGCGGGCGGCCGATGTGCAGCGCGCCCATCATGGTCTGCATCAGGGAGGTGACGCTGGCCGGATTGTACTCGAGCCGGGCGTCGGCGAGGCGGGTGTCGGCGGTCGAGGTGTCCTCGCGCTCGGCCCTGGCCATTGCAGCCACGCGGGCGAGATCCTTGCGCAAGGCCGTCTCGGGGTATTCGGGATTGCGGCCTTCGAGGTAGGCGACCCATGGATGGTCCGGCGCGCGGTCGCGGTCCGAGGGCTTCATCGAGAACCACCAGATATCGAGCGTGTTCAACTGGTGCAGGCCGTCCTTCCAGCCGTACCAGCCCTCGGCGCCGTACATGGTCGGGGTCTGGACCACACCGTCGACGGTGCGTTTGGCGGCGTTGAGGCGGTCGGCCTGCTTGCGCCAGGTGTCGAGATATTTGTCGTCGCCGGTCATCAGATAGGCGTTGAAGAAGCCGATGCTGGTGCGCAGGACGCGGCTGCGGTCCTCGCGCTTGCCAGTGACCGGATTGACCGGCGAGAAGCCCCAGCCGTAGGCGCCGCCCCACCAGTTTCCATCCGCCGCCGAGCCGATGACGCCGTCGAGACCGACGTTGGAGGGCAGCAGGTCGTTGTTGGCCTTTGCCCGGTCGGCCCAGGCGTCGACGTAGCCGAGCAGCCAGTCGCGGTATTTCGGCTCGTGCTCCAGCATGTAGGCGTTCATCGCCAGCGTGGTTGAGAACAGGTTCAGCGGGTGGTCGCCAACCACGTCCGTGTACTCGTCGTAGTGATGCAGGGTTTGTTCGTAGGTGTCCTCGCCGTGCTCCATGAAGAAGCGATGGCCGGCCTCGAAGGGGTCTCCGGCCCAGTCGAGCGCGGTGGCCTTGCGCAGCATCGGACCGCGCGAGCCGTTCATCAGGCTGCGAATGATCTTGTGCTGCGGATCGTAGTTCGGGGCATCGACGTCCTCGCCCATATACATGGCGCTGAAGCGTCGGGCGCGGTCGCGGAAGCGGGGATTGTAGGGGTCGGACAGGCCCTGCACGTTGAACATGGTCAGTTCTTCGGCGTGGTGCTGCCAGTCGAGCTGGACGCAGAACTCCTTGTAGAACATGCCCTCGCGCGCGATCTCGACCTCGGTCGTCTTCGCCGCTGTATACTGCCGCAGGTGGCCTTCCCAAGCCTGGGTGTACATCGACTTGACGCTGTCGGCGCCACCCAGCGCATGCAGCAGCGGCCAGTTGTTGACGTTCTCGATGGCGTCGTCGGGACCATCGTTGGCGCCCCAGCGTTCGAAGCACTCGAAATAGCCGCGCTCGTCGAAATAGCGGGCGTAGAAGGCGGCGCAGGCCTCGGCGTTGTCGGCCAGCAACTGACGCTGCAGCAGGGCCCAGTCGGGCGCCGGCATGGGCGTGGTCACCTCAAGGGCGGCAGCGGCGCGGGCCTTGGGGGCCACCGCTACGGCGAGGGCGGCGAGCGCCGTGCCGCCGAGGAAAGTCCTGCGATCAGCGTGCATCAGACTGCTTTCTCCACGACGGGTTTCAGGGCGAGGCGTTCGATCTTGCCGGTGATCAGGAAATACGCGGCGATGACCAGCACGCAGTGGAGCCCCACGAACCACAGGGCGCCGTCGAAGCTGCCCGTCGCGGCGACGATATAGCCGATCACGATGGGGGTCACGATGCCGGCGGTGTTGCCCACTGTGTTGAAGATGCCGCCTGTGACGCCGACCAGTTCCTTGGGCGAGGTGTCGGAGACGACAGCCCAGCCGAGCGAGGCAATGCCCTTGCCGAAGAAGGCCAGCGCCATGACGACGATGATCAGCCACTGCTCCTGAATGAAGACGCAGGCGATGATGGTCGAGGCGAGGATCATGCCGATCAGCAGGGGCGTCTTGCGGGCGATGGTCAGCGAACCGGTCTTCTTGAGCAGCAGGTCGGAGATGACGCCGCCGAGGACGCCGCCCGCGAAGCCGCACAGGGCCGGGGCGGCGGCAGCGAAACCGGCCTCGAGGATATTCAGGCCGCGTTCCTTGACCAGATAGATCGGGAACCAGGTGACGAAGAAATAGGTCAGGACGTTGATGCCGTACTGGCCGATGTAGACGCCGATCAACATGCGGCTGGTGATGACCTGTTTGACGTTGGGCCAGGTGAAGGCCGACTTTTTGGCGACCTTATCCTCCATGCGGATCAGACCGCCGCCAGCCTCGATGTAGTCGAGCTCGGCTTGGTTGATGGCGGGGTGTTCGACGGGCGAGTGGATCAGCTTCCAGAAGACGATGGCGGCGAGGATGCCGAGGCCGCCCATGACGAAGAAGACCGAGTGCCAGTCGAAGGTGTGGACCAGCCAGCCCATCAGCGGCGCGAACACCACCAGCGAGAAATACTGGGCCGAGTTGAAGATGGCCGAGGCGGTGCCGCGCTCGGACCCCGGGAACCAGGCCGCGACGAGGCGGGCGTTGCCGGGGAAGGAGGGGCTCTCGGCCAGACCGACAGCAAAGCGCATGGCGAACAGGGCGCCGAAGACGAGGCCGCCGGTCAGGAAGCCGGAGAAGCCTTGGATCAAAGTGAAGAACGACCAGGCGGCGATGGCGATGGCGTAGATCAGCTTGGTGCCAAACCGGTCGAGCAGGGCGCCGCCCGGGATTTGGCCGAGCACATAGGCCCAAGCGAAGGCCGAGAGGATGTAGCCCATCTGGATTGGATCCAGGCCCAGATCCCTGGACGCCGCGTCGCCGGCTATGGAGAAGGTCGAGCGGTCCGCATAGTTGATCGTCGTCAGCAGGAAGATCAGCAGCAGGATCAGGAAACGAACCCGGGTTCGTTTGCCTGTTGCCGGAGCGATGGGGATGGCTGCGTCGGTCATGGTTGTTACGCTCCTCGACTTATCGTGGAAGGCGAGGGAACCTTGATGTCGGAGACGCCGACGCCTGAGTGTTCGCTTCCCATGGCGCCGGCGGCGCCGACCGACACCTCTTGCGGGCGTCTGGCTCTGTGGGACGATACGAGGGGGCGAGCCGACGGTCCAAACCAATCCGACTATGGACCGATCCAGAAACGGCATTGATCCGGACCATGTGCTGCAAGTCGAATATCGATCGATACCATCAGATGGGACGCGAAGAACGATCGATGACGCGAATGGGCGCGCAGGCCCGGCATTGGTTCAACTCCGGCATTGGTTCATGCCCGATTGGGATTGGCCTCGAACATCGGGGCGATCCTATGTTCGGGTTGAAGCCAACCGATGTCATCGCGCGGCGGATAACCGGCGCCCAAGGCGTCACCAATAATGATCCGCGGAATGCGGGCATGAGGGGAAGGAAACATGATGCGCACCTCGCACGGATTCCAGTTCGCACTTCGCACCGGCGCTTCGGCGCTGGCCATGACGCTGGCGATCGCCGCCGCCGCTCATGCCCAGACTGGCCCTACCAGCGCTGAGCTGCAGACCGATGACGCCTCCGAAGTTGACGAAGTCGTCGTCACCGGCTTCCGCGCCAGCCTCGCCAGCGCGGTTAGCGCCAAGCGGCGCGAAAGCGGCATCGTTGATGTCATCAAGGCCGAAGACATCGCCGACTTCCCCGACCTCAACCTCGCCGAGTCGCTGCAGCGCATTCCGGGTGTGACTATCACCCGCGCAAACGGCGAGGGCCGTCAGATCTCGGTGCGTGGCCTTGGTTCGGAATACACCCGCGTCCGCGTCAACGGCATGGAAGCCATCGCCACCACGGGCGGCACGGCCAACTCCGGCGGCACCAACCGGTCGCGCGGTTTCGACTTCAACATGTTCGCCTCCGAGTTGTTCAACAGCCTGACGGTGCGCAAGTCCGCCTCGGCCGATGTCGAGGAAGGCTCGCTGGGCGCTACGGTTGATCTGCAGACGGCACGTCCGTTCGACTACCGCGAGCCCACGCTCGTTCTGGGCGTTCAGGGCAGCTACAACGACCTGGCCCGCGACGTTCAGCCCCGCGTCACCCTGCTGGCCTCGCGCACCTGGGCGGACGGCAAGTTCGGCGCCCTGTTCTCGGCCGCCTATGAGAAGCGACACATCCTTGAGGAAGGGGCGAACATCACGCGCTGGAGCCACGGCGGTTCGAACGGCGCCACCGGTGGCTTCAACGCCGCCTCTACGATCACCGGCTACACCGCCGCCCAGATCAACGGCACACTGGCCAGCCCCGGCCTCTATCATCCACGCATCCCGTCCTACGTCAGCTACGACATCAACTCCGAGCGTCTCGGCCTGACGGGCGCCCTGCAGTTCCGCCCCGACGACAAGACGCTGTTCACGCTGGACGTCCTGTATTCAGACGTGAAGAGCACCCGGGACGAGGCCCAGCTTCAGGCCATCGGTTTCAGCCGCCCGCAAGCGACCGGTCGTCCCGAGATCATCATCCGCTCGGGCGTCGTCGACGAGAACCGCAACATCGTTGCCGGCGTGTTCGACAACGTCGACCTGCGCACCCAGGCGGCGCACGACGAGCTGGAGACACAGTTCCAGCAGTATACCTTCACGGCGACGCGCAACTGGACCGACCGCTTCCGGACCGGCTTCGTCGGCGGCTATTCGCGCTCGGAGTTCACCAACCCGGTCTCGACGATCATTACCTTCGACCGTGCCAACACGCAGGGCTACGCCTATGACTTCCGCACCCGCGCCCCGGGCATCACGCTGGGCTTCGATCCGACGCGGGCCGCCAACTGGTCGATGAACAGCGGTGTGTCGGAGGTCCGTATTCGCCCTAGCGCCGTGACCAACGCCTTCACCACGGCGAAGGGCTATTTCGAGTTCGACGCCAATGACCAGATCACGCTGAAGGGCGGCCTCGACTATCGCCGCTTCACCTTCGATTCGTCGGGCCAGACGCGCACGACCGAGACAGTCGTGCAGACCCTGACGCCAGCCCAGTTGGCCGCCGTGTCAACGACCTACAGCGGGTTCGGACGCAACTTCGACATGCCCTCGGGCAACGCGACGTCGTGGC
>DASVTM010000154.1:0-2283 GCA_036387575.1 Brevundimonas sp. | reverse complement strand
GTGGTCCCCGCAATCAGCAGGTGGGGCATGCGCGCCAGATCGGCGACATAGGGCTCGCCGCCGATGCTCTCACCCAGCGCCAACGGCAGGATGTGGGCCGGTTTGGCGTATTCGGCCGAGGCCAGCAGGTCGCGGAGATAGACGGTCTCGCGCTTGGCGTTGGGCAGTTCGATGCCGATGGCGTTACGGCCCTGAACCACGCTGATGCGGCAGGCGCGCGCCGACATGCTGCGGGCGATGTCGTCGGACAGGGCCACGACGCGGCCGTGCTTGACCCCGGCGGCGGGCACCAGTTCGTACAGGGTGACGACGGGGCCCGGGCGGATCTGGTCAATGACGCCCTTGACCCCGAACTCAGCCAGCACGCCTTCGAGCATCTTGGCGTTCTGTTTGAGGGAGTCCTCGTCGACCATGCCGACGCGCGGTTGCGGCTTGGCCAGCATGCCCAGCGGCGGCAGTTCGAAATCGCCGATGGGGCGGTTGAACTCGAACATGGTCTGGTCTGGATCGCCGGTGTTCTTCGCCGGCTTGGGCGTCTTGGGTGCGGCGACGCGGGGCTCGACGGCGGCGGCCAGCGAGGTCGGCGCCATCGCCGTCGGCTCTTCCCACGGCGGGCCGTCGTCGGCGTCATCGTAGGTCGGGGCGTCCTCGGGCTCGGCCAAGATGGGCGCGCGAGTCGAGACCTCGGCGAAAGCGCCGGACTGCAGGCCGGCGGCTTCGGTCATCGGTTTAGGCTTCGGCGTCCGGGTGCGGCGGGGCGCGGGGACGGGCGCGGGCGGCGCTTGACGACGGAGACCAGAGGCCCAGCCCACGGCCTCGGCGAAGTCGGTGATGCGGACGCCGACCGCATAGGCGCAGGCCCAGATACCCAGTCCGGCGAACAGCACGCCGACGATGGCCCGCGCTCCGGGGATCTTCAAGGCGTGCAGGCCGCTGGCGAACAGGCCGGTCAGACCGTCACCCCACAGGCCGCCTATGCCGACGGCCAGAGGCCATGCAGCGGGCGCGGCGAGGGCCGACAGTGCACCGGACAGCAGCAGGACGCCGGCGCTGGCCGACAAGGCTTTCAACGGCGTGGGCTTGAGGCGTTGCTGGATCGCCTCGCCGATGGCGGTCGCCAGACCGAAGGCCACCAACAGCACCGTCATCGGCCAGGCGCCGAGGCCGACCGACTGCATCGACAGATCGGCGAACAGGGCGCCGTTGCCCCCCAGCCAGTTGGTCGCGTCCGTCGAGGAGGCTGCGTTCAGGCTGGGATCGGCCGGGTTCCACGAAATCAGGGCGACCAGCAACAGGGTCGCGAGCAGGGCCTGAAGCACGCCCCGAAAACGCACCACGAAGGGCGCATCCCACAGGACGCGGGCGCTCATCCAGGCGTGGCGGCTGAGGGCGAGGGCGGTGGACATGAGGGGCGAGACCTTGCGGCGACGGGCGTACGTCCCGATCATCGCACCGACAGGGTTAAGGGGCTGTTTACCAGAGCGCCTCGGCAGGTCGGATATGAGGGTGCGGACCTCTTGTCCTCTGGACGCGAACGCGAGACGGCGCGACAAGCGAAGAATGAGCACGCCGTTCACCCACGACATCATCATCGCCGGCGCAGGCATGGCCGGAGCGACCTTCGGACTCGCTGCGGCGCAGGGCGGGTTGAAGGTGGTGATGATTGATCCCCAGCCCTTTTCGACCCAGCTTGAGCCGGCCTTCGACGGTCGTTCGACGGCGATCGCTTATTCGACGTTCCGCATGCTGGATACGCTGGGTGTGGGCGAAGCGCTGAGGCCGCACGCATGTCGGATGGACCATATTCTGGTGACCGACGGTCATCGTCCCGGCGCGGCGTCGCATCGGCCCCTGCCCGCCTTCCTGCGCTTCGACGCCTCGGAAATCGGCGACCAGAACGGTGACGAGCCGCTCGGCTATATGGTCGAGAACCGGCAGATTCGTACCGCTCTGGCGCAGGCCGTTACGGCTGCCGGGATCGAGGTCCGGGCGCCCGCCTCCGTCGCCGATGTCACGAGGGACGGCGTCTCGGCGACGGTGACCTTGAAGGACGGTGACGTCCTCACAGCCCCCCTCGTGGTCGGGGCCGAGGGTCGGGGGTCGGTGGTGCGTCGCAAGGCCGGGATCGGCACCGTCGGCTGGGGCTATGGTCAGAGCGGCGTGGTCGCGACGGTCCGGCTCGGGCTTCCCCACGGCGGCGTGGCTCACGAATATTTCCTGCCCGGTGGTCCCTTCGCCATCCTGCCCCTGACCGATCAGCGCGCCAGCCTTGTGTGGACCGAG
>DASVTM010000153.1:0-5736 GCA_036387575.1 Brevundimonas sp. | reverse complement strand
GGCGATCGGCGGAAAGACCACCACGGTGAAACTGGCGTCTGGCGACATCTGCGCCCTGACCGGCGCCGCGAGACTGGCCCGGCATGGGATCGACCGGACGCTGGAGGGATCGTCGCGCCTGGTCCCCGGCGGCGGACGCCTCAATCTGACGCTGCGCCGCGCGATGTAAGGGACTCGACGACCGTCTTCGTCGGGATCAAGGTCGGGCCAGCATTCCCAGTTGGCCAACCGGAGCCCCGCATGCCCGTCCTGACCCGCCCCGAAGGCCTGAGCGCCGAAGACCTGAAGTTCTCGCGCCGGACGCTTGGCGTCAGTGCAGTCGGAGGTCTGTTCTTCAGCCAGTACGCCGTTGCTGCTCTCGCCCAAACTGCTCAACCCATCGTAACCGACGCGAACGGCCTGACCACCGCCGACGTGACCTATCCGGCGCCCGACGGCTTCGCCCTGCCGGCCTATGTCGCGCGTCCTGAAGGCGACGGTCCCTTCCCCGTGGTGATCGTGGTGTCCGAGATCTTCGGCGTGCACGCCTATATTCAGGACATCTGCCGTCGTCTGGCCAGGCAGGGCTATGCCGCCATTGCCCCCGCCTTCTTCGTGCGCGGCGAGGACCCGGCGCCGCTGTCGGACATGAGCCGCATCCGCGAGATCGTCGGCGCCGCCAGATACGAACAGGTCATGGGCGACGTATCGGCGACGCTCGACTGGACCAGCCAGCAACTGTGGGCTGACTCAGACAAGGTCGGCATCACCGGCTACTGCTGGGGCGGCAAGGTGGTTTGGCAGTCGTGCGCCCGCTTCCCCGCCATCGATCAGGGCGTCGCCTGGTACGGCCAGCTTGCGCCCTCGCCGACCGCCACGCCGGAACAGGCTTCGGCCGGTTCGCCCTGGCCCGTTGATCTGGCCAGGGATCTGAAATGCCCGGTGCTGGGTCTGTACGGCGAGCTTGATCAGGGCATTCCGCAGACCGCCGTGGAGGCGATGCGCGCGGCCCTGCGCACGGCGGGCCAGACAACCAGCGAGATCGTTGTCTATCCCGGCGCCCAGCATGGTTTCCACGCCGATTATCGCGCCAGCTATGACGCCACCTCGGCGGCGGACGGCTGGAGCAAGCTGCTCAAGGTGTTCGAGGCCAAACTCAAATAGAGGCCAAATGGCCGGCGTGCCTCAGCGCGCGTCGGCCGGCATGGTGCCCGAGTTGATGGCGATCCGCCCGACCAGCCCCTTCACGATCAGGTCCAGCGCCGAACCCTCGCGGTAGTCGGCGGCGGCGACGAAATTCACCCGGTCCTCCGAGATCAGCGAATAGACCTTCTTCTGGTCCTTCTCGTTCGAGCGCGGGTCATAGACGGCGATCGAGAAGCCGCCCTTGGTGTGCATCATCTTCATGGTCGGAACGTCGGTGTCCCCGTCGCCGAGGAAGATCATCCGCTCGAACGGGATCGACCGCTCCTCGTCCGGGATGAAGTGGTTGATCCGCTCATGTTCCCAATGGTTGTTCACGCCCTTGTTGATGCGAAACAGGTACTGGGTCTTTGTCGTGTAGTTGACGCCGACCGCAGGCCAGGCCGCCTCGCCGTTCTCGTCATAGACATAGTGCGAGGCGAAGACGTGGGTCAGGGCGGACCGGATCGGCGTGCCCTCGATCATCTCCTCCAGCCCGGCCGAGATGATGTAGTGCTCGATATCCAGACCGTACTGCGCCCCGAACGCGTTCATCCGGTCGAACCAGCTCAGGTCCTTCAGGCCCTCGAACAGCGCCACCTCGCGACCGTGCTCACGCAGGGTTTCGCGAGTGATCGGCGCGCCGTTGTCACGGGCGTGGCGCAGCATCAACTGCATATACATCAGGATGCCGTCGGCATCCGCCGCCTCGGTCAGCGCTTCCGCCTCGGCCCAGAAGGCGCCGATATCGACACCGATCGACGGGATGAACGACACCTCCTGCATGTTCCCACGCGCCAGTGTGCCGTCGAAATCATAGATGATGGCGGTCTTCAGAAGTTTCGTCATGCTGCGTCCTTATTCCCAGCCTCACTCCCGCGCCAGCCCTGCGCCCACATGACCAAACCTTAAGTAGGCACCCGGCGGAGGGCTGGTACAGTTGGCCACCTCAAGGAGCCGACCATGCCTTCAACGCCCCTCCTGACGCGCGCCGCCATCCTTGCCGCTGTCGGCGCCGCCGTCGTTCTGGGCGGGGCGACCGTCAAGGCATCGGCCCAATCGACTGCTCCGGCGCCCACCCCGGCCCTCGCTTCGGGCGGCTGGCTGGTTGATGCCGCGCGCAACCGCGACACTGAGGCGGCGCAGGTCTTCGTCTCGCACGGCGCCAATGTCGATGAAGGACGCGCAAGCGACGGAACGCCCCTCATCGTCGCGGCTCGCAACGGCGACCTTGTGATGGCCCGGTTTCTGGTCGAGCGCGGCGCGGGCGTCGACCGCGCGATGAAGGGTGACGGCAACCCGCTGATCGCCGCCGCCGCCAACGGCCGCCTCGATATGGCGGACTATCTCATCTCGCTCGGAGCTGACGTGAACGCGGTTGTCTCCGATGATGAAACCCCGCTGATCAACGCGGCACGGGAAGGTCACCTCGAGATGGTGCAACGCCTCGTGAAGGCCGGAGCGAACGTCAATCTGGCCGTACCCGTGACGCTGGCTTCCGGCGCCACGGAAATCCGGTCCCCGCTCAACCAGGCGCGTCATCGCCAGGCCGCCGTCGTCGCCTGGCTCGCGGCCCAAGGCGCGCGGCGCTAAGGGCCGCCTAACCGAGTTGCAACTCGGGCGCGGCTGCGTCGCCGTGTGCGTCGATGGGCAAATGCAGTATGAACGCCGCGCCCTTGCCGGGCTCGCTCTCGACCTCGGCCCAGCCGCCATGCAACTCGACCAGCGCCTTGACCAGGGCCAGCCCGACACCCGGTCCGCCCCGGTCGCGACGCACGAAGCGGTCGAACACATGCGCTTGCAGATGATAGGGAATACCCCGGCCGGTGTCCTCGACCCGGATGCGGACCTCGGAGCTATTGCCATCCGCGCGCAGGGTCACCACGCCACCCTCGGACACGCCGCGCGTCGCGTTCTCGAGCAGATGATCCAAGGCCTGAGCGATACGGCGACCGTCGCCGCGAATGGCGCGAGAGGCGGCCATGGTTTGCACGATCAACCGACCGCCACGTCCCTCGACGCGCGGGCGGAACCGCTCGGCGGCGGCGGCGAACAGATCCTCTATCCGGACGTCGCCCAGCGCCAGCTCCATCTCGCCGGCGTCGATCTGGGCCATGTCGAGCACGTCGTCGATCGAACGCGCCAACTGGCTGGCGGCGATACGGATGGCGCCCGCATACTGCTTGTTCCGCTCGTTCAGCCCGCCCAACGTCTCGAGCAATTCCGAATAGCCGACGATGGTGGTCAGCGGCGTGCGCAGTTCGTAGCTGACCGAGCCGACGAACTCGCGCTTGAGCGCCTGACTCTCTTCGAGAGCCGCAGCCTTGGCGGCCAGGGCCTGCTCCAACTCCCGGCGAGCGGTTACGTCGGAGAAGGCGACCAGCGTCGCGCCGTCAGGCAGAGGGCGGGTCTGCCAGGCGGCGATGCGCCCGTCCGTTGTCCGTCCTTCGCCCGAGATCGGCACACGGCTTTCGGGATCGGGATCTGCCACCCGCGCCTTCAGCCCAAGCCACAGGGCCGGATCCGGCATAATCGTCTTGGCCAGCTCGGCAACGGCGTCGAAATCCGACGCCTCGACGAGTTGCTCGTTCGACAGGCTCCAGAAGGTCTCGAACGCCTCGTTGTGCAGTCGCAACCTTCCGTCCGAGCCGAACACGGCGACGGCGTCGTTCAGCTTGTCGAGCGTCGCGGTCTGGACCTGGATCTGGGCGTTGAACCGGCTGCGCAGTTTGAGCTCGTCAGTGATATCCGAGAACAGCAGCAGGATGCCGCCCAGCGGGTGCGGCTGGCGCACGACCCTGAGAGTTCGGCCATCGGGCAGGGACCAGCTATCATCAGGCGCAGCCGCTGCGGCGCCGTAGAAGTCCAGTTCCCCGGCCTTCCACCCCGCATAATCCACGACCTCGGGCAACTGGCGCTTCTGGCGCAACCGATCCAGCAACTCGGCGTGGGTCGGCCGTTCGTCCAGCCACGCCGGATCGATATTGAACAGCGTCTGGAAGGCGGTGTTGTGGAAGGCCAGCCGCTTCGCCGGCCCGAAGATGGCGACCGCGTCGGCGAGGTGGTTCAGGGTCTCGTCATGAGCCTCGACGTGACGGCGCAGGGTGTCACGGGTTTCCTCGGCCTCGGTCATGTCGACCGCGAAGGCCAGCACCGCCCCCGTCCCGGCGCCCGTCCGCGCCAGAGGATCGGCGACGATCCGCCAGGCGCGACGACGGCCGCCGCCGGTGGTCCAGCGGAAGCCTTCCTGACGCGTGCCTATCCGCCCGGCCTCAATGAGAAGGGTGTCGGCGCCCCGGTCGAAGCTCAATCCCTTCTCGCGGGCCTCGTCGAGGCTCGTCGCCCCGACCTCGGCCAGCCAGGCCCGATTGGCCCAGATCAGTTTGCCCTGCGGATCAACCACCCACGTCGGCGCAGGGGAGGCATCGGTCATCAGACCCAGCCCGGCTTCGATGCCCGGTTGCGAATGCGGCGTCGGGTAGAGCCTCAGCCACGCCACTCCGCCCGTCAGTCGCCCCTCGACGCTCCAGCCGGTACTTTGGCCGCTGCCTCGGCCTTGAGTTGCGCGGTCCTCCGCGCCGTCTGGATCTGCGTCACTGGACGGTGTGTCGATCCTCAGGTCGCAGGCCTCGCCCTGTTCGACCAACGCGCGGATCGCGTCAGGCCAGGCAGCGTGGATAGCGGTGGCCAGCACGACGGCGTCGTCAGCGCCTTCATCGTCGGGGCACAGGGCGGCCCGGGCGGCGATGACGC
This sequence comes from Brevundimonas sp., assembly GCA_036387575.1. Taxonomy (GTDB): domain Bacteria; phylum Pseudomonadota; class Alphaproteobacteria; order Caulobacterales; family Caulobacteraceae; genus Brevundimonas. Next base: position 822 of record DASVTM010000153.1, on the reverse strand, counting down.
CTGCGGTGGAGCCCAACAGACTGGTCACGCCTCCGTCCGAGGTCAGACCGATGCGAATGTCATCGAAGGCCGTAAGCGCACCTTCGCGCTCCGACAGGGCTGCCAGCCGTTCGGCCTCATGCGCTTCAACCGAGGCCTCGCGCACCGCCAGCCGCTGACGCAGCCGCCAGGCCCAGGCGCTGACCGCCAAGGCCAGCCCCGCCGCGCCTGCCGACGCCACAAAGGCGATTTCGGCTTCCGCCATGACTGTTCACCCGCCGATTCGTTGATTCACCATAACCGATTTTCGGCCGCTGACGCCTTTTGCGCTGGATCAGCTTCAAGCAGCGCGGTTTGACGCCTCGCTGTCGCATTGCGCAAGGGGCCTCGCCGGCTCGATATGGGGTCATGACCGATGCTCCGACGACCGGCTGGGCCGACCAGCTAGCCCCATCACTCGACGACTTCGCCCGGCTGGCGGAACAGGCCTTCGCCGACTTGCCCGAAGAGTTCCGCGCGGCGGCGGGGGAGGTTGTGTTCCGCGTCGACGACTTCGCTGACGAGGAGACGCTGGCTCACTTCGGCATGGAGGATCCGTTCGAACTCAGCGGTCTCTACCACGGCGTCGACATCGGTCGTCGTGACACGCTTGGACCCGCAGTGGGGCCGTCAAGGATTTTCCTCTATCGCCGCCCGATCCTCGACGAGTGGTGCGAGCGCGGCGACGTCGGTCTGGCCGAGATCATCACCCACGTCCTGATCCACGAGATCGGCCACCACTTCGGCCTCTCCGACGCCGACATCGACGCCGCGGAGCGCTAGCGCGTCTTTCGCCCTGGGGCC
>DASVTM010000152.1:0-4351 GCA_036387575.1 Brevundimonas sp. | reverse complement strand
CATCATGGTCGGGGTTTCCGACTACGGCGACGACGACATGAACCTGCCCTACACCGACGAGGACGCGTCGAAACTGGCCGAGACCCTGCGTCGCGAGGGTGTGCTGAACCCGTCCAGCGTCACCCTGACCAACGCCCAGGCCACGGTCGCAGGCGTGCGTCAGGCCTTCCAGCGCGTGGCCCAGCAGGCCGGGCCGAACGACATGTTCCTGTTCTTCTTCTCGGGTCATGGGGATCAGACCGAGGGCAACGTCTCCGACGTCAGCGCCTTCGAGCCCGACGGCCGGACGGAGTCCATCGTCCTGCGCGACGGGGAGATCTCGGACTTCGAGATGGCGCGGTTGTTCGGCACGCTGCGGACGCGGCTGAGCCTGCTGGTGCTCGACAGCTGTTACTCGGGCGGCTTTGCGAGGAACGTCGTCGATCGGCCGGGCGTCATGGGCCTGTTCAGCTCCGAGGAAGACCTGACCAGCGCCGTGGCCGACAAGTTCGAGGCCGGTGGTTATCTCGCGCATTTCCTGCGCACCGGGCTGTCGGGCGATGCCGACGGTGACGGAGATGCGATGGTCACGGCAGGCGAGCTGACCACCTATCTGCGCCGCCAGTTCACGAACCAGGTCGAGAACGTCGAGGCCGAGACGTCAGAGGGGCAACGCAACTACCAGAACCTCGTCATCGACCGGGGCGGCGTCCAGATCGACGACGTCATCCTCAGACTCGGTACGACCAATCAAGCTCGTGGGGTCCACTGATGAACCGGTATCTGACGACGACTGCGCTGGTGCTGGCTCTGGCGGCCGGAGCCGGTCTTTCGAGCTGCGACAAGGCCGGGAAGGCGGCGGCTCCGGCTGTGCCTGCTGCGACGGCACTCACCGCTCCTGCGACTGAGGCCGCTCCTGAAACCGAATCCGCCGAGCTGCCGCCTCTGATCCCCGACATCGCTGCGGCTCACAACTGGGTCAGGGCCGATCAGCCGCCCGAGGAGCGCGCCGTCGCCTGCGCCGCCCTGACCGCTCTGCAGCTACAGGCCATCGACGCGGGTGCGCCCGGCGACAAGGCGGCGATCAAGGCCGCCTACGACGCCTGGAACGCCGAGCTGATCAAGCAGACAGAGAGCAAGGACAGCGCCGACCAGTATTTCGCCAGCACCTTCGCGGTTCTGGACGATACGCCACCCGCGCCGCTCAAGGCCGCCGCCGACGACTGCGCCGCCCACAAGCCGTAGAATGACCCGCCCAGACAAGGCAACGCCCGGCCCGTAATCCATGGGCCGGGCGTTTTCTTGAGCTCAGGGCCGCGAGTGAGGCCCCGGGCCCGCTTACTGGAAGTATTCAGGACCGGTGTTGTGGCTCTGGACCGGCGTGCCCTGGACGTAGGCGGCCGAACCGGATTGAGCCGAGGACGAATAGCTCGACTCCTGGTACTGCGACGCCGTAGCTGCATCGATCGCGGCGCCCGAGGCGACGTTGCAGCAGTCGTCTTCCGGATGCGGCTGAGCCGGGGTGAAGTGGATTTCCGGCGGAGCCACGGTGACTTCCGACGGACGGACGCGGACGTTCGGAGCTTCCAGATAGATCTGGGCAGGCGCGACGTTGACCGGCGGTGCATCGACCCAGACCGGCGGCCCCTGCACGTAGACGAGCTGCGGCGGGACATTCACCGGCGGCGAGACGATCCGGACGCCCTGCGAACGCACTGCCACGGGACGCGGACCGATGGGCGGAGCGTAGAAGGGCTGGGCGTAGACGGGGGCGTCGCAATCGCAGTCCGGGCCGGGATACGGCTGGGGCGCTGGAGCCGGACCGCAGGCGCCGTAATCGCCACCATATCCGCCACCGTAGCCGCCGGGATAAGGGCCGCACGAGGGAACGGGCGCCGGCGCTTCGCAGGAGTAGCAGGCCGAAGCGCCGCCGTAGCTGGACGTGCTCGAATAGCGGGAACCCTGCGAGTAGCTGCTCTGCGCATATCCCCCCTGCGAGTAGGACTGTTGCGAATAGGCGATCGAACCCTGGGTGCGAGCGAGGTTGCGACCGAAGCCGGAGACCGAATAGCCGAAGGGCTGGCTGGGACCGGCGATGCAGCCGCAATCGGCCGAAAGCTGGACGCCGCCGCCATAGCCGGGACCGGCCGGCGCATAACCGTCGTCGACATAGGCGTAACCGCCACCGCCGCCGCCACTACGGATCGAGCCGTAGCCGCTGTAGGAACGGGCGTTTAGGACGCTGCGCCCGTAGCTGCTGTTGCTGTTCGAGTTGGCGTTCGCGTTCGCATTGGCGTTTGCGTTGACGTTCACATTGACGTTGTTGTTGAAGTTGCCGCCCCAATTGCCGCCACCGTGACCGCCGCCGCCGCCGCAGGACGAGCCGCAGCCGCCTCCGCCACCGGGATGGCCACCGCCACCGTTTCCGCCGTTGCCGCCTCCAGCCCAGGCCGCGCCTGCGGAGGCGAGGGTCGCTGCGACTGCGATGATGATGATCCGTTTCACGGTGATCGCTCCAATGTATTTGACTGGAGCTAGAGCAAGAGATGCGCCGGGAAAGCCGCTTTCACCCCGTACGCAAAAAGTAACCATAAGAATGCGCGCGTCAGGCGAGCCGATCGGCTGTTATTGCTGATGAACTGGAGTTCGCGGTCTCTGCGGTGAAGCTTGGATGCTGTGTCCGCAGGCGGCGAGACTTAACCACGATTGGCATCCCCACGAACGAATACCCGACGAGGGTTCAAACCTAGATGCTGCAGGGTTTTGCGGACTAATTCGGGAGAAGGGAGATGGTGGATGCTGCAGGGATTGAACCTGCGACCCCCTCGGTGTGAACGAGGTGCTCTCCCGCTGAGCTAAGCATCCGGACCGGCGTGTCGGGCCTGTTCAGGGCCCGACCGGGGAGGCGGCGATGTAGCTCGACGCCGGCTAAAGAGCAAGCGTCAGATGCCGCCCGCCTTGACCAAATCGGGAGCGTCCGTCTCGGGATCGCCCGGGAGCCATGCCACGTGGCCGTCGTAGATGTCCCGATTCAGCACACCCTCTTCCTTGGCGACCAGAACTGGCACAAGCATCTGGCCTGTGACGTTGGTGGCCGTGCGCATCATGTCGATGATCCGGTCGATGGCGACGATATAGCCGATGCCTTCCAGCGGCAGACCGGCGGTGGAGAGCGTCAGCGTCAGCATGACGATGCTGGTGCCCGGGACGCCCGCGGTGCCGAGAGAGCCGAGGACGGCGGTCAAGCCGATCAGGATATACTGGGTCAGCGACAGGTCGATCTTGAAATACTGGGCGATGAAAATCGAGGCGATGGCCGGATAGATGGCGCCACAGCCATCCATCTTGACGTTGGCCCCGAGCGGTACGGCGAAGGCGGCATAGGCCTGCGGCACGCCGAGGCGCTCGACCGTCTGGCGCAGGGTGATGGGCAGGGTGCCGAGCGACGAGGAGGTGGCGAAGGCCGTCTGTTGGGCGGCGAACGCGCCCCGGAAGAAGGACGTCACCTTGAGCCCGTGCAGCTTCAGCAGGGCGCCATAAACGAAGACGATGTGGAAAAGGCAGGCGGCGTAGATGGCGACGATGAACTTGATCAGCGGCAGCAGCGCCTCCCAGCCATAGCCGCCGACGATCGCGCCGATCAGGCCGAACACGCCGAACGGGGTCAGCTGAATGACCCAGCGGGTGATGCGGAAGATGATGGCCGCGCCTTCGTCGACCAGACGACGGGCGTTGGCGGCGCGATCGCCCAGCGCGACCAGAGCCACGCCGACCAGCGCCGAGAAGAAGATGATCTGCAGCACCTTGCCTTCGCTGAGCGCGGCGAACGGGTTGGTGGGGACGACGCCCAGCAAAACCTCGAGCGGGGTCGGGATGACCCGTTCCTTGACCTCGCCCAGCGGCAGGTTGGCGAGGCCGACGCCCGGGTTGATCAGGTGGGCGAAGGCGAAGCCGACCAGCACCGCCAGAAACGACGTGATCGCGAACCACATGATGGTCTTGACGCCCAGCCGCACCGCGCCGGCGCCTTCGCCCAGCTTGGCGATGGACGAGGCGATGGTGAACAGCACCAGCGGCGCGACCACCATGCGGATCAGGTTCAGATAGAGATCGCCGATCGGCTGCAGCCAAGTGACGGCGCTCTCACGCAGGATCAGGCCGGCGATGATGCCGAGGATGAACCCGGCGGCGGTGCGCTGCCACAGCGGGATGGCGAAGAAGCGGACGAACATGAGCGAACGGCTTTCGGGGAAGCGATGGTTCGCGAATGTGCGGACTGCGACACCAAACCGCAACCGGGTGGGTGGCGAAGGGATCAGAGTCTCCGGTTTAGAAAAAAACGCCAAAAAGGAGACATTGGAAACCCCGGGCC
>DASVTM010000151.1:0-1991 GCA_036387575.1 Brevundimonas sp. | reverse complement strand
CGGCTTGGACATATAGTCGTCCGCGCCGCGCGACAGGCCGTCGATCCGGTCCGAGGCCTCGCCGCGGGCGGTCAGCAGCAGGACGGGCGTCCGCGACAACTGCGCCTTGGAACGCACCCAACTGGTCAGCTCCAGCCCGCTCTCGCCCGGCATCATGACGTCAAGCACGACGAGGTCGAACTCGATCAACTCCATCAGCCGACGCGCCGCCGCAGCGTGCGCCGCGCCGGTGGTGCGATAGCCCTCGCGAGCCAGATATTCTTTCAGCAGTTCGCGAATCCGGTCGTCGTCATCGACGATCAGAAGATGACGCCCCACGCCGGCTCCGGCGACCGGACCCGACCGGTTGCCCCGTGAATCACTACTCATGCTCGAATTCCATACCCAGCCCGTCGCTCGCCGCGTCCGGCAAGACAGCGAATCTATACGACGGACAGGCGACAGAGGCCATGTTTCGACGGAGGAAGGCTGATTGGCACATCTGAAGGCTGACATCGGACCGTCACCGCCCCGGATTCATGACCTCGGGGGACTTGCAGTGCGCCGCGCCTTGGCGTTCAAGCGAGGATTGAGCTTCCGACGCTGACCAGCGTGGAAGACGTCGGGGATCTTCGCTTCATGTTCAGTCTGCTGAACCTCCAGAGCCTGTTCGGCATCGTGGTCATCGTCGGCGCCTGCTGGGCGATATCCGAGGACCGCAAGGCCTTCCCCTGGCGGCTAACGCTCGGAGCGATCGCCGTGCAGGCGCTGCTGGTGCTGGCCCTGTTCGCCATCCCGGGATCGCAGGTGGTGCTGCATGGCATCACTGGCGCAGTCGATGGCCTGTCCGTGGCGACGGCCGAGGGAGCCCGGTTCGTGTTCGGCTTCCTCGTCGATGGACGTCAGGACGCGCCCTACTATTTGACCAACACTGACCCCCGCATCTCGGCGCCGTTCACCTTCGCCTTCAACGTTCTGCCGATGATTCTGGTGATCTCGGCGTTGTCGGCGCTGCTGTGGCACTGGAAGATCCTGAAGTGGGTCACTCACGGCTTCGGCTTCCTGTTCCAGAAGACCATGGGTCTGGGCGGAGCCTCGGCACTGGCGGTCGCGGCCAACATTTTCCTCGGCATGATCGAGAGCCCGATCGTCATCCGCGCCTATCTCGACAAGCTGACCCGGTCCGAAATCTTCCTGATGATGGTCGTCGGGCTAGCGACCGTCGCCGGGTCCACCATGGTCGCGTACGCCGCCATCCTGTCGCCGGTGCTTGCGAACGCAGCGGGCCACGTGTTGGTCGCCTCGATCGTCTCGGCGCCTGCAGGGGTGCTGCTGGCCCGTATCATCATTCCCGAAAAGCCGGGCGAGGGTGGAGCTGTGGCCGACTACAACACCGCGCTGAAATACGACTCGTCCATCGACGCCATCTCCAAGGGCACGGCCGATGGCCTGATGGTGGTGATGAACATCTCGGCTGTGCTGATCGTGTTCGTGGCGCTGGTGGCGCTGGTGAACATCATGATCGGCGGCATCGTCATATTCGATGCCCCGCTGACGCTGCAACGGGCTCTGGGCTGGCTGTTCATGCCCATCGCCTGGCTGACGGGCGTTCAGTGGTCAGAGACTGGTCCTGCCGGACTGCTGCTGGGCGTCAAACTGACGCTGACCGAGTTCGTGGCCTTCATTGATCTGGGCAAGGTTTCGCCCGCCGTGATGAGCGAACGCACCCGCATGATCATGACCTATGCCCTCTGCGGTTTCGCTAACATCGGCTCCGTCGGGATCACGGTCTCGGGTCTGTCGGTGCTGATGCCTGAGCGGCGCGAAGAGGTGCTGGGGCTGATCTGGAAGGCTTTGTTCGCGGGCTTCCTGTCGACCCTGATGACGGCGGCGGTTGTCGGCGCGATGCCGGCGGTCATTTTCGGCTAACAAGCCACCCGGACGCGGCATCAGGAAACGTCGATGAAGCTCTACACCTCACATCGCGCGCCCAATCCTCGCCGGGTCCGCTG
>DASVTM010000150.1:0-2814 GCA_036387575.1 Brevundimonas sp. | reverse complement strand
ATCTTGAGGTCGATCGCCGCCTTCTTGCCCTTGAAGTGCAGGCCCTCCTCGATGGTGAGCAGGATCTCGGACACGCCGAACAGGCCGATCACCACGACGAGGAAGTCGAAGCCCTTGATGAGCTCGCTCGACCCGAAGGTGAGGCGCAGGTCGCCCGAGATGGTGTCGAGACCGACCGCGGCGAGCAGGAAGCCGATTGCCAGGGAGGCGACGATCTTGGCCTTGTTCTCCTTGCCCATGCCGATGAACGAGCAGAACGTCAGGAAGAACACCCCGAAGAACTCGGCCGGGCCGAAGCGCAGGGCGAATTTCGCCACGAGCGGCGCCACGAAGGTGATGAGGATCACGCCCGAGAGAGCGCCGATGAACGAGGCGGTGAAGGCGGCCGTGAGCGCCTCGCCCGCCCGGCCCTGCTGAGCCATCGGGTAGCCATCGAAGGTGGTGGCGACGGACCACGCCTCACCGGGGATGTTGAACAGGATCGACGTGATGGCGCCGCCGAACAGCGCGCCCCAGTAGATCGACGACAGGAGGATGATCGCCGAGGTCGGGTCCATGCCGAAGGTGAGCGGCAGCAGGATCGCGACGCCGTTGGGGCCGCCGAGCCCCGGCAGCACGCCGACGACGATGCCGAGCAGCACGCCCACGACCATGAACATGACGTTGGTCCAGGACAGAGCGACCTGGAAGCCCAACATGAGCTGGTGGAGATCGTCCATGGCGGGGTTCCTCGGTTTCGTCTCGGTCGGTGGTCTAAGCAGGCATTCGTGGGTTGCCCCGCCATTGCCTGCTTGGGTGTTCTCGATGCCGCATCATTGTCTCCGCCGAACCGCGGACCACTTCGCGGAAATGATGCTTAGAAGCCGAGCATCGTCTCGACCGGACCCTTGGGCAGGGACAGGCGGAACTGGATCTCGAACACCCAGAAGCAGACCACCGGCACGGCGATCACCGCGAGCAGCGTCTGCCACCAGCGGAAGTCGCCGAGCATCACCATGAACACGGCCATGAACAGCGCCGAGGCGACGTAGATGCCGACGAACTCGATAGCCAGCACGTAGAGGAACAACGGCGCGAAGACCGAACCCACCATGCGCAGCTGGCCGTAGGTGACGAAGACGCTGTCCTCGCGCCGGATGGCGCTCACGAAGGCGGCGATCGCGGCGATGAGCAGGATCCAGCCGACGCGGGCGGGGAAGAACCCGTTCTGGGGACCACCGTCCCAGCCGGCCCCGCGCTCGTAGGAATCCCACAGGACCATGCCCGCGAGCGCCATCAGGATGAGGGCGACGATGATCTCCACCACCCGGCGCGACAGGCCGGGCTCGGGGGGCGTGAGAGTGGTATCTGCCATGATCAACTTATCCGGACAGAGAGGAAGCGAGCCCGGCGCATCGGGCCGGCTTAGGTTTCATGGGAAGTCGGATGGACCGCCCCGGTGTCTCCCCCCGCCTTTTCCCGGACGGGTGGAGCGAAGCGGAACCCGATCCGGGACCCAGCGGGCGAGGCCGCGAAGCGTCCGACGTCGTTGCGTCATCGAGATCGACCCGCTGATGCGGCACGTCCCGAGCTGGACCCCGGATCACCCGCCGCTGGCGCTCCGGGCGTCCGGGGAAGGACGCGGAGGCCAGCATGGAAGCCATCACCGGGAACCGCCTCAGTTCGTGCCGATGAACCCGGCCTTGCCCATCAGGTCCTTGTGCTTCTGCTCGTCGGTGGTGAGGAACTCGACGAAGTCGTTGCCCGAGCGGAAGTCGGGCACGAGCGCGTTGCGCTCGACATAGGTCTTCCAGTCGGCGGTCTCCGTGACCTTCCGGAACAGGTCGACGTAGAACGCCTGCTGCTCGGGCGTGACCTTGCCCGGCATGAACATGCCCCGCAGCATCTGGTAATTGACGTCGAGACCCTGCGAGACGCAGGTCGGGACATCGGCCCAGGCCATGTCGGCGGTGATCTTCTGCGTGTAGGCCAGCGGCTTTGCGGAGAACACGCACAGCGGCTTCACCGCGCCCGAGCGCCAGTTGGAGATCTCCTCGGCCGGGTTGTTCATGTTGGCGTCGATATGCCCGCCCGCGAGCTGGACCGAGGACGGCCCGCCGCCCTGATAGGGGATGTAGGTGATCTTGATGCCGGCCGCCTGCTCCATCGTCACGGAGATGAGGTGATCCTCGCGCTTCGAGCCGTTGCCTCCGGTCTTCAGGGGCGGGTTGGCGGCCTTGGCGGCCGCCACGAAGTCCTTGGCGGTCTTGTAGGGCTGGCTTGCGTTCACCCAGAGCAGGAAGGCGTCCTGGGCCATCATCGCCACGGGCGTGAAGTTCTTCCAGCTCACCGGGAGCTTGGTCGCGAGCGGGGTCATGTAGATGCCGCTCGAGGTGGTGATGAGCTTGTGCGGGTCGCCCGCCGATTTCTGGATGTCGAGCATCGCCTCGCCGCCGGCCGCGGCCGGCTTGTTCACGATGATGATCGGCTGCGAGACGAGATTGTTCTTCTGGATCGCGCCCTGGATCGTCCGCGCCATCTGGTCGGATGAGCCGCCGGGCGGGAACGGTACGATGATCTCGATGGGTTTCGTCGGTTCCCAGGCCTGGGCCGACGCGACCGGCAGCGCCGCGGCCAGCACGGCCGCCTTCACGAAGCGTCTCATGGGCGTCTTCCTCTGAAAGGTGCTCTTTTCGGCACCATCGTCACGCGACAGGTACGAGGCTTTGGAAGTCGTTGGCAACCGGCCGGGACGGACGCCTCACCGTCAACGCAAGCTTGTATGATAAATTCCACAGGTTCAAGGGACCGGACAAGCTCGACAATCGTTTTGAA
>DASVTM010000149.1:0-2953 GCA_036387575.1 Brevundimonas sp. | reverse complement strand
GGACCGCATTGACGATCTCGAACAGATCGCGGCGTTGAGCATAAGGACCCTGCGCTACCCGATGGTCTGGGAGCGGATCGAAACCAAGCCCGGCCGTTTCGACTGGTCCTGGATGGACCGCCGCATGGAGCGGTTGAGGGCGCTCGGGATACGACCTATCGTCGGCTTGATCCATCACGGCTCAGGCCCTCGCTGGACCAACCTTCTCGACGATGGTTTTGCGCCGGGTCTGGCGCGGTTCGCGGGGGAGGCCGCGCGGCGGTACCCCTGGGTGCAGGACTGGACCCCGGTTAACGAGCCTCTGACGACCGCACGTTTCAGCGCCCTGTACGGTCACTGGTATCCGCACGCCGTCTCTGAGGGCGACTGCTGGCGCGCCCTGCTCAATCAGGTCGACGCGACGCGGCTCGCAATGAGCGCGATCCGCGCGGTTATCCCTGGCGCCCGCCTCGTCCAGACGGAGGATTTCGGGATCACCTTCGGCACGGCAGCGTGCCTTGAGCAGGTCGAACATGAGAACATTCGCCGGCTCGCGACCTGGGACCTCCTGGCAGGCCAGGTAGGGGAGGGTCACCCTCTCTACGACCGCATCTCAAGCTTCGGATTCGGGGATCGGCTCGCCTCCGTAGCGAAGTCACCCTGTCCGGCCGACGTCATAGGCTTGAACCACTATGCCACCAGCGATCGTTTCCTGGACCACCGGCTCGCCCTCTATCCTCCAGACCTGCATGGCGGGAACGGCTTGATGGCATACGTCGACACCGAAGCCGTGAGGGTCGATCACGGCGGCCAAGGCGGCTGGGTGGAGATGATGCGTCAGCTCTGGGCTCGCTATGCAACACCGATTGCCGTGACCGAATGCCACCTTGGCTGCAGCGTGGATGAACAGATTCGCTGGCTCGGCGATTGCTGGAGTGCCGCACTGTCGGCTCGCGACGAGGGCATCCCGGTCGAGGCGGTCACCGCTTGGGCCCTTCTGGGCAGTTTCGACTGGAACAGTCTTCTGACGCGACAGGTCGGGTACTACGAGCCCGGCGCCTTCGATCTGTCGGGGGGGCGCGGGCCGGTCATCACACCGCTTGGCGAAGCGATCAGCCAGTTGGCGAACGGCGGCTGGATCGACCCGCATGCGGTGGGCGCACCCATCGTCGAACGCGGCTGGTGGACGCGCGCCGACAGGTTCGGCGACGTCGCCACTGAGGATGGATACGACGAAATGATCGTAGAAGGAGCAACGATAACAGAACATGGGACAAGCCGTAACGGGCGTCATTCCCTCGGCGAGGTCCTGAGGAGCCTCTCTTGAGTCGGCCGCCGCACGCTTGACGCCCGAGCATCTGTTCGCCCAGGGGCCAGCTGTCCCCATCCAAATCTGCAACGACGTCACATTTCAGGCCCCGCCCGGCCCTGTTCAGTTGATACGATGACCTACGAATTCAGGTACTTTATCGCCTCAGGCGATCGGCCCGTTTCTGAAGAGGCGGTGCTGTCCGGCGATCGGGAAGCTGTCGCCCGGGCCGCTGGAGAGCTTTTGCGAATGCCGGGGCGTCAGGGCGTGGAGGTCTGGGCCGCCGGCCGGCTTGTCTACGCTCGACGACGGGGAAGCCTGCACGACTGACCGGGCCGGTGCCTTGAACTCAGCGACAAGGCGAGATCAGCCGCCCCGGGGCGCGTCGCCGCAACCACAGGAGGCCAGGCTCAGGGCGTCCCGGTTGGGGATGGTGATCCGTCCCCGCGTGTTGTCGACTACTCCGACCTGATGGAGATAGCCCACCGCTGCGTTGACCGTCGTGCGCTGGACGCCGAGAATCTCACCGAGAAGGGACTGGGTGATCTCCAGTCGCCGAGGCGAACCTGCGGCTTCATGGAGACGAAGAAGCCAGCGCGCGAGCCGCTGTGAGACGGGGTGTCGGGCGTTGCAGGCCGCTTCGGCGCCCAGAAGGCGCAACCGACCACTGGCCTGATAGGCGAACATCCGCTCGGCCCATTGTTTTCCCATCGCGAGCGCCAAGGCAGCCGCCGGGACTTCGATCCACTCCGCGTCGACCAGAACGACATGACGCTCGCTGATGGACTCCAGGAAACAGTGTTCCAGCCCCTGCAAGCCTCCGGGACCAATCATGGCCACGCAAGCGCTGTCCGGAGCCGGGAATACCCCGATCGCTCCGGACACCACGAATCTTGCGTGCGGCGTCGCATTATCGAGGGGCGTACGCGCCGGCTCGGTGACGCGTATGCCATGAAGCTCGATGCAGTTAACGGCCTCCGGCGGGAGGGCGCGGATGATCGGGTGCTCGGCGGCGAAGCCCTCCGCGCGCCCGAAACTGCTATTTCCGGCCGAATAGCTGACGACGCCGGGACTGCTGTGTGCGGTGAAAGACATGCTCCTGAGTGACAGGCTTGGCGGTTTTCGCCTTTCACATATGTTGTGGTCCCGCCAGAATTTGGATCTGGTGGCCAGACTGGCCTGGCTCCGGTCCAGCTTGTCCGCAACGGCTTCGGTCCTTCGAGTGGGCCCGTTCGTCAAAGGAAGAAAACGCGCCGACGAAGCAGCGCCTCCGAACCGGCGCCTTCCCGAACGATCGAACTGTCCCACCGCAATGTGTGCTTGCGACCCGGCCGTTAAGTCCGGCCGTAGCGCCGGCTATCCCGGGAAGTTTTGACAAACATCTCGGGGGGCTTACGAGATGGCCTCACGTCTTTGGACTGCCTCTGCACCGCAGCGTTGGACCGTAGCGTGACGACCGCGACCCTGTCCTTTCGGAACCTGGGCTCGCGCCAGACCTGGGAAGCCCGGAACCTTGAGTTCAGATTCGATATTCATATCCCCAGGGGCCGGTCCTCAGTCGGCGGTCTGCAGATGACGGTGCTGGTCACCGGCAGGCAAGCGTCGGCTGGCTCGTCGCCGCTAATTGACCCCTTCGGTCGGACGATCGATTACGTACGAGTCTCC
>DASVTM010000148.1:0-1957 GCA_036387575.1 Brevundimonas sp. | reverse complement strand
CGACCGGGGCTTCATGAAGGATGCGTTGGAGCGGGCGAAGGCGGCGGGTGTGAAGACGCTTGTCTTCACCGTCGACATGCCCGTCCCAGGGGCCCGGTATCGCGATGCCCACTCCGGCATGAGCGGGCCGAACGCCGAGCTGCGGCGGATGGTGCAGGCGATGACCCATCCGGGTTGGGCGCTGGATGTAGGACTGCGAGGCAGGCCGCACGACCTCGGCAATGTCTCGCATTATCTCGGCAAGGCGACGGGGCTCGCGGACTATATCGGCTGGTTGGGCGCCAACTTCGATCCCTCGATCTCGTGGAAGGACCTGCAGTGGATCCGCGATTTCTGGGACGGCCCGATGATCATCAAGGGCATCCTCGATCCGCAGGACGCCCGTGACGCGGTCAGCTTTGGAGCCGACGGGATCGTCGTCTCGAACCACGGCGGGCGCCAGCTGGACGGGGTTCTGTCGTCGGCGCGAGCGCTGTCCGCCATCGCTGATGAGGTGAAGGGCGAGATCACGATCCTGGCCGATTCAGGTGTCCGCAGCGGGCTGGATGTCGTCCGGTTGCTGGCTCTTGGTGCGGACAGCGTGATGATCGGTCGCGCCTTCATCTATGCCTTGGCGGCGCGAGGGCAGGGTGGCGTCGAGCATGTCCTCGACCTGTTGGCCGCCGAGATGCGGGTCGCTATGGCGCTTTCGGGCTGCACGCGCGTGTCGGACATCAATGGCAACATGATCGCCAACTAGCGGCCTCGGTTACGTGAGTTGAGCGCCCGGACACGCGTGACCGTTTGAGTCGATTGACCGGCTGTTCTCATCATGTAGCATCGATACCAATATAATGAGAAAACTGTCCCGGGAGGACACCATGCGACGTCAACTGAAGAGCGGCCTCGCCGCGTCCACCGTCATCGCCGCGCTCCTGTGTGGAGCGCTGGCCGCGCCTGCCATGGCCGAGGTGATCGGGAGCAATGTTCCGGCGGTCTCGATGACAGCGGACCGTATCGCCTCACTGCCTGCCGCCGAGCAGGACGCGTGGTACGACTATCTCAACCGCTCCATCGCCCAACGCGCGCTCGATCGCGCGACCCTGGCCGCCGAGCTTCCCGCAGGCGCCACACCCCCTCCGCCGCCGCTGGCCGTGGGCGGTGGTCAGCACAACATGCCTCTGGACCGCGACGCCGCCTGGTATGCGACGCCTGAAGCCCGCGCGACCGCCGACGCCATCGTCAGCTTCCAGACCCCGGCCGGTGGCTGGAGCAAGAACCAGAACCGGACCATCGCTCGCCTGCCCGGTCAGCGATACGCAAATGACGCCGAGCATATGGAGCTCGACATGGCGAATTTCGACGCTCCGGTCGACCGCTTCTGGACCTTCGTCGGCACCCTCGACAATGACGCCACCACGACCGAGATGCGCTTCCTCGCCAAGGTCGCCGCTCAGGCGCAGGGACGTCAGGGCGACGCCTGGCGCGCCAGCATCGTCAAGGGCGTCAACTACCTGCTGAACGCCCAGTATCCCAACGGCGGCTGGCCGCAGATCTGGCCGCTCGAAGGTGGCTTCCACGATGCCATCACCTTCAACGACAACGCCGTCGCCAAGGCGTCGATGATCCTCGAGGATGTCGCCGAGAGCAAGGAAGGCTTCGGCTTCGTGCCGGCAGCCCTGAAGGTTCGTGCGGCGGCGGCTCAGGTGCGTGCGGTCGACGTGATCCTCGCCGCCCAGTTGCGCATCAACGGTCAACTGACCGCCTGGCCCCAGCAGGTCGATCCCGTAACCCTCCAGCCTTCCAGCGCCCGCAACTATGAGCCGCATTCGCTCGCCAGCGGCGAGACGACCGACGTCCTGCTGTTCCTGATGCGCCAGCCCAACCCGTCGGCTGAAGTGAAGACTGCGGTTCGGGCCGGGATCGCCTGGCTCGAGAAGACCCGCGTATACGACAAGTCGTTCGAGATGACCGACGA
>DASVTM010000147.1:0-3438 GCA_036387575.1 Brevundimonas sp. | reverse complement strand
CTGCGAGCATTCCGCAGTCATGCCGCGCGCGATGGCGCGCACGACCATTGCCGCTGCGACCGCTCGCGTCGGAGCCCGGCCCGCAACCAGAATCTGAGCGCTGTCGCGGTCCTTCAGCATCCATATCCAGCCGTCATCGGCGGTCGCGATGGACCAGTTGAATCCCGTGTCATTCATCGGGTCTCCTCCCTGCAGGATACCCGAAACCCCAAGCACCTTCACGGGTTCCAGAGTCGCCCAGGCGACCTAGACCATTCAGAATTGTGGCCGTGGAACCGGGGATGGTCCATGCGCGTATTCGGTGTCCGCAAAGATCAGGAGCCCGTCATGATCACCCCGTTCCACCACGGACAATCCACGGCCGAATTCCCGGATCGCAGGTCGTTCCATCAGCGGCTGGCCCGCTGGAACAATCGCCGACTCGCGCCTGGAACGCCTACGAACGACTGGCGTGCCCAAGCCGCTGAAGACGCGGAGATGATCTTGATAGAGGGAGCCTTCATCGAACGGTCCCGAGCCGAGGTCAGCCCATTGCTGGCCGATCTGCCCTCGGACGTTGACAGTTTCATCGCCTGGTTCGAGGCCCTGAAAGGCAGCGGGCCCGGAGAGGGCGACCCGCTGTTTCCGTGGCTTGCCGAAACGGCTGATTTCGAACAGATGCGTTGGTTCCTGCTGCAGGAAGTGGCCGGCGAGGCCGGTTTCGAAGATCTTGTCGCCATGGCTCAGGTGAAGATGCCGACACGCCCCAAGCTCGAGCTGGCGCGTAACTACTGGGACGAGATGGGCCGGGGTTCCGAACACGGCATGCATGGTCCGATGCTGCAGCGGCTTGCGGACGCCCTGGATCTCCAACCGACGATCGAGGACACCGTCACGCCATCGCTGGCGCTCGGGAACACTTTGGTCGCCTTTTCCACAACGCGACGATATGCTTTCCACGCCCTGGGCGCCTTGGGCGCGGTCGAGTTGACGGCTCCCTGGCGCGCCGGGCATGTCGCCGCGGGCCTGAAACGTCTGGGCGTCGGGTCCGAGCGCAAATATTTCGCCCTGCACGCGACCCTGGACGTCGAACACTCGCGAACCTGGAACGAGGAAGTGCTGCGCCCGCTCGCGGAGACCCACCCCGAATGTATCCGAAGCCTTGCTGAGGGCGCAGTGATGCGGCTGGCTGCGGGTGCGCGCTGTTATGAGGCTTATCGGGCCCGTCTCTGGGAGGCGGCTCCCGTCCTTCGCTCCGCGTGACAGGACCCCTTCCCGCGACGCCGGAAGCCGACGACGCGCTCCTTGGTCTTCTTGAATGGCTCGAAGCCGCTGGCTATGCCTTCGTCAACCCAACCCCCTCGACACACGCACTGGTGCGTGAGCGCTGTGACGCTCGCAAGGAGGATCTGCTGCGGGACGTCTTCGGCTGGGTGCGTCCGTTTGACCGAGCTCAGATGCCGGACCGCTTGCTGGCGCTGATGGAGACTGCCGGCCTTCTGGTGGATACGGAGGGCAAGTTGGCGAGCGCGCTGCGCGTCAGCCGCCTGGAAGGCCGGCTGTTCCTTCATTCCGCGCCGACGTGCGACAACGACGCAGTCTTCCTGGGTCCGGACAGCTATCGGTTCGCCCGGCTGCTGCGTCAGGTGTTGACCCATGGTCCGGCGATCGGCCATGCGCTCGACATCGGCACCGGGGCCGGGGTGGGCGCAGTGATGGTCAAGGATCTGGCGCCCGATGCCGAGGTCCATGCCTCGGACATCAACCCCTCTGCCCTGCGGCTAGCAGGATTGAATGCACGGCATGCTGGCCTCAATGTCCTGACCCGGCTCGGCAGCGGCTTGCCCGGGACACCCGCCTCGTTCGATCTGATCATCGCCAACCCTCCCTATATCGCCGGGGACGTCGGCAAGACCTATCGAGACGGCGGTGACGACTATGGCGCCGCCTTGGCTCTGGAATGGGTACGAGAGGGCGTACGACGGCTGGCCCCAGGCGGTCGTTTCATCCTCTATTCAGGTGCCGCTGTGGTGGCCGGCCGGGACGTGGTTCTCGAGTCTCTGACTGCTTTGTGCGCGCACGCCGGACTGTCTCTCGACTATGACGAACTTGACCCCGACGTGTTCGGTCAAACACTGCGCCAGAATGCCTATCGAAACGTCGATCGGATCGCCGCAGTCGGCGCCGTCATTACGGCGCCGAGCTCCCGGGGCGGCTAGCCGAGCGGCTTCTGGTAGATGTCCGTCGAACGGGATGAGCCGGCGATGGCGGCGATGGCTCGAAGCGCCGCGTCCTGATCAAGCTCGTCTCCCGGGTCGCTAACGCGCTCAAGAATCGCCTCGATCTCACGGAGCTTGCCACTCAGGGGCGCCGTTTCGACGGTCTTCACGACCTGGTCCAGAATGCTCATGATGTCGCTCCTTTTCATCCAACGCACTGGCAGCGATGATGATCCGCGTCCGAGGGAGCATATGAGCCCAGACCGCGGAGGCGCTCGCCTTCGGACGGCGACACGACCTCCCCTGGTCGCCCCGCCGGAACCCATCTGGTCGTGGTCAGTTCGGTCTCCACTTGGAGGGAGCCAACCGACATGGCCGATCAGCCCGGTTCAAATAGAGCGGTCTTCAAACTCAAGGCCGGAAAAGTTTCGATGGCAGGGAAGCTGGAGGTCTCCACCGCCGGGCTGTTCGCCATCGGCGTTATGGTATCGAGCATCCTTGGTTCGGCCGCCGGAGTCGTCTGGGTGGCCACATCCGTCGCACGAAAGCGCCTCTAGTAACGGCGTCACTGAGCGGCTCAGCGGCGGACGGGGCCAAGACAGTGCGACGCATCCGAAGACGGCTTTCAAGACTGCAGTAGCGGCAAATCGCGATTCCCCGCTGTTGCAGTCGCGGCTCCACCAAGGCGGCCATGACGTAGGCTGGTCGGCCAAAGAACGGTCAGGGATCGCTAGAAAATCCAGGGGCCTCGAACGCGACTTGGCCGGCCACGATCGTCATCAGGCTGCGGGTCGCGGGCAGCGCGGCTCCGGGTACTGTCATGATATCTTGGGAGAGGACGGCAAGGTCCGCCTGCATGCCGACGTCGAGAATGCCTCTGTCACCTTCGGCGAACTCGGCGAATGCACCGCCGCTTGTCAGAATGGCGAGCGCTGTATCGCGGTCCACCCCGTTGGGATTGGTCGGATCCACCATCTGGGCGAAGGCCGCGAAGGGAGGAAACCCGGAGTCAGAGCCATAGGCGACCGGGATCCCCGCCTTGATCCAGCTCGCTATGGGCGAGGTCGGTCGAGGCTGCGCGACCACCAGTCCAAGGGCCGCCGCTCGCGACAGCCGGGCGCCCGCCAAGCCGTTGGCGTGTTCGATGCGCACCCGCAGCGGGCGCCATTGCGCCGCCGGCGCCAGCGCCTCCATCTGGGAAAGCACCTGCTCAAGCATGGCGTCACCGACGACGTGCAGA
>DASVTM010000146.1:0-2267 GCA_036387575.1 Brevundimonas sp. | reverse complement strand
CGTCCTGTCTCGCTGCCGACGCCGAGCGAGCTCTCTGCCCGCAGCACGACGTCCATGGGCAACCAGCGCTCGGTTTGCAGCGCTTGCAGGCGCCCGGGATTCGGCAGTCCGAACGAAGCCGAACCCCTCTCTGTCACCGTCGCCGTAGCGAAATACTCGGCGAAACCCTCGCTGAACCAGCCCGGGTATCGCATGTCGCCAGCCCGGGCCATGACGTGATGGCTGTATTCGTGCAGCAAAATGTCGTCGCTTTCGCCCCGCACCAGAACGGCGAAAACGTCGGTGTTGCTGCTGGAGTAGTAGCCGGCAATTCCGGCGGGAAGGCCCGGCACGGCCACCCGCAACGCCTTTGCATCGCCTACGAGATAGACCGGCAACCGGCGGGCCTCCGCACGTGCGCCGCCGAAGCGCGACGTCAGGAGTTGGTCAAAGCGCTCGAGCTTGGCCGTATAGTCGCGCAACGAGCGGTCTGAGCCATCGCTATAGACGACGAAATGCTCGCTTTCGGCGCGTCGCCACTCCGCCATAGCGGACATCGGCGTTAGGGCGGTCAGCGCCAAGGCGAAGAAAAGGCGTTGGACGGTTGGCGACAAAATGGACCTCCCCCGAGAGCCCGCAAATGCTAAACCCGATTTACGTGGCGTGGTCCAACTTTCCCTGATTTTACCTAATCTGCGCGTCCGTTAGTCCCGTTACTTCCTCTTCGTGAACGCCACCTCGGCGAAATGTTCGGTGACATAGCCGGGGTCAGGACCGAAAACGCGCTTCTGCCGGCACGTCTGCGGTGTCGCAATGCTTCCAGGTCTGGCTCTCGACGGACTGATCGACAGCCAGGCGCGCCGTTCGGAGGATCTCGCCGGGGCCGGTCAGCTCATAGTCGATGCTGTAGGCGCCGCCGTCGCCTCCGAGCTCAGTCACGCAGCGTTGTTCTTCATGCCAGGTGGTCGGGCCAAGCTGTTGGATCAGCCCGGGTTCGCAGCCGCCGAAGTCGATCGTAAACGCCGTTTCGGACAACCAGGCCAGTTCGCCGTCGCCCGGCCAGACCTGATTGCAGTCCTTGTCGGCGCGCGCATAGTAACCTCGCGGAAGCCCGTCCGGCTCTGGTGGTGTCGCTTCCGGCGAGGCCGCCGTCGAGGGACCTGAAGTTGGGACCGGGTCCGGCGAAAGCGGGGCACGGGTCTGGATTGGCTGGGTGCGCGCCGGGCGAGCCGCCTGTTCTGAATGGGTCGGCGATTCCGTGACGCCCTGATTCAATGCGGAAGCGGCAGCGCGGGCCCGCGCCTGCGCGGGAGTCTCACCCGTTGGAGTCTGGCGCGCCATAGCGCCGCTGGCCATGAAAAGCCCGCTGGTGATCGCGACGAGCGCCAAAGCGCGTGATCTGTCTCGGTTGGTCATAAGGACAGCAGAGCACAGCTCTTGGACAGAACCTTGTCCCCGCAGCAACCGTCGCTGGTCGAGGAGGACCCCGAGTGGAACTAGCCCCGTTCCTTCGTCTTGGTGAAGGCCACCTTGGGGAAGCGTTCGGTGACGTAGCCGGTTTCCCAGCTCGACTTGGCCAGGAACACCGGCGCCTGATCGATGTCGCGGGCCATCTGGCCGCGATATTTGGAGCTGAAATCCTCGACGTCGGCGTCCGCACCGTCCACCCAGCGGGCCTCTGCGTAGGGGCTGTGCTCGAAGATGACGTCCAGACCGTATTCTTCGCCAAGCCGATCGGCCATGACCTCGAACTGCAGCTGTCCGACGGCGCCGACGATGAAGTCCGCGCCCATTTCGGGACGGAACAGCTGGGTCACGCCTTCTTCGGCCAGACCATCCAGCGCCTTCTTGAGGTGTTTGGCCTTGAGCGGATCCTTGACCCGGACGCGCTGCAGGATTTCGGGCGCGAAGTTCGGCAGGCCGGCGAAACGGATCATGCCGCTCTCGGACAGGCTGTCGCCGACGCGCAGGACGCCGTGGTTGGGGATGCCGATGACATCGCCGGCGAAGGCATCGTCGGCCAGCTCGCGATCGGAGGCGAAGAACATGATCGGGGCGTTGACCGACAGCTGCTTGCCCGTGTTCTGGACCTTCAGCTTCATGCCCCGCTTGAACTCGCCCGAGGCCATGCGGAACATGGCGATCCGGTCGCGGTGGTTGGGGTCCATGTTCGCCTGGACCTTGAAGACGAAGCCGGTGACTTCGGTCTCGCCGGGCGCGACGTGGGTGGGCGCGCCGGCGCGCTCGGCCTTGACCAGCCGCGGCGGCGGCGCGAAGGCCGCCAGGGT
>DASVTM010000145.1:0-4705 GCA_036387575.1 Brevundimonas sp. | reverse complement strand
CGCCGGCCATCTGGCGGGCGAGACGACGCTGGAAGCCGCCGTCGACGCCGCCCGCCAAGCGACCCGCAACTACGCCAAACGGCAGCTGACGTGGTTCAGGAACCAGACACAGGACTGGCCGCGGCAATCAATTTCCACATCGTAACTTGGAAGCGGCGTCGCCTGCGCCTATATTGATCCCGCCGGGGCTTGCTCCGGATATGGCGATAAACGCGCTTGTAATAAGCGGACCGGACCCGGGTGCGATTCCCGGCGGCTCCACCAACCTCTCACCGTGTTTTCGACGGCGGGATCCAAGGTTGGAAATGGGGGGCCGACTAGCATCGACGGACGTGTAAAGAAGACTGCTTTTGCCCGTCCTGGCCCACCGTATCGGGCCATTTTGTAACTGCGAACGATAACTTCGCTGGAGAAGTCCGCCTCGCCGCGTAATGCGGTTCGGTTGATTTCGAATCTTAAGTCCTAGGGGTTCAGATCCTTAGGCGGGGCCGCCGGGGAGCCTGCCAACAGAATCCCCGGCACTTTCCCTATCATTAAGTGCCCGGCTTCTTGCTTTGGAAGATTGGCGGGGTCTCGCCAACAGAGCCCTTGGCAGTATTCCAGGATGAGCAGACGGTTGAGGCCGCATAGCTCTCCAATTTCCTCAGAACATATCCGTCATACGGCCTTTCGTCGGGAGCCCGACGCCGCTATCAGTCACGCTACTGGCGCGCTGAGGATCAGATGGCGGAAGACACCCCCCCGATCGACGAGATGAACTACGAGGCGCTGGCGCAGGACGCCCTTCGTGGGGTGATCCGTGCGGCGCTCGAACGCGCCGCCAGCCCCGGCGGCATTCCCGGCGAGCACCATTTCTACATCACGTTCAAAACGCGCGGCGTCGGCGTCAGCGTACCGCCGGACGTGCTGGCCAAATATCCGGACGAGATGACCATCGTCCTGCAGCACCAGTACTGGGATCTGGCCGTCGAGCACGACCTGTTCTCCGTGATGCTGAAGTTCGGCGGCATGCCCAAGGTGCTGACCGCGCCCTACAGCGCCGTGACCCGGTTCTATGATCCGAGCGTGCAGTTCCTGCTGCAGTTCGAGTCGCCGGAGCTGGTGTCCGAACCGGTGACGACCATGGTCCCGGAACCCACGCGTCCGGCCATCGTGCAGTCCGAAGGCGAGGATTCAGGACCCAAGGTCGTGTCGCTGGACCAGTTCCGCAAGAAATAGACAGCGGGCGAGCGTCTAGTCTTTCCGGGGGAAGCTGCGGATGGTGATACGTTCACGTTCGCCCTCGCGGCGTTCGACCAGCAGACGCGCGACCTGACTGTCGTCGTGGAACAGATAACCCTTGATGGCGTCCAGCAGGGCCTTGGCAAGATTGTCGAGGTCCATCCACGGGGCGTCGCCGACGTGTTCCATCAGGATCTCGACGACATAGTCGCCGTAGGACGGCCGCGACTGCCACTCCTTGCGCATGAACTCATAGACCAGCGGCTTGTAGTATTTCGCCTGTGTGGTCAGGCCGTCGATGGTGATCTCGACCATCTCGCCGGTCTCGCGGGCACGGACCTTGCCGGTCCCGATCCAGGTCTTGTCCATCAGGCGAACGGCGAGTGGACGACGACACCGGCGGCGCGTGCGGTCTTGCTCAGGCCGCGGTCAGTAGTGGCCAAAGGAAAGCCCTGCATAACGGCAAACTGGAAATAGGCCGCGTCGTAGGCTGTCAAATCGCGTTTCACGGCCGTCGCGGTCAACTCACCAAGCTCGTCGAGGTCTGGCAACCTTGCGAGCGCGACGTCGAAAGTTGCATAGATCGAAATGAAATCGGGGATGTCGGCGGCGTCGATCAGACCGCGTCGGCATTTTTTCCAGACGATATTGGACAACTCCCAAGTCAGGAGAGCTGGCGCCGTGAACCCATCCGGATGTTTAGCGATAATGTCCCGGGCGAAGCGCGTGTGGTCTTCCTCGAAGATCGCGGCAGCCAAAAACGAAGCGTCGACGACCATCACTTCAGCGACGGCCTTCGGTCTTGGCGTCCATCAACTCTTCATGCGTGAATCGGCGTCCGTTTCGAGCGGTGATACGCGCACCAAATTCCTGCGCCATCTCCAGCGCCTTCATCGTGTTGGCGACGCGAGTAGCGACGAGATCGATCGGCACCAGCTTGGCGACAGCCTTGCCGTGCTTGAGGACGATGGTTTCCTCGCCACGCTCGGCGGCTTCGACCAGTTCGGAGAAGCGGTTGCGGGCTTCGAAGACGCCGAGTTCCATGATGAGCACCTCGCCAGAATTCTGGCTAGAGTAGACCCCCATGTCCGGCACAGCAACGTCGCGCCGCCTTGCCCCCTCGCCCGCCCGTGCTAAACCCGCCGCCATTCTCCCGCCGAGCCTGAAGACGAGTGCTGCGCATGACCGACACACGCATTGAAACCGACACCTTTGGCCCGATCGAGGTCGCCAACGACCGATACTGGGGCGCGCAGGCGCAGCGGTCGCTGGGGAATTTCAGGATCGGTTGGGAGAAGCAACCGCTTCCGATCGTGCGGGCTCTGGGCATCGTCAAGCGCGCCGCCGCCGAGACGAACATGGCGCTGGGCAAGCTCGACGCAACGGTCGGTAACGCGATCATCGCCGCCGCCAATGAAGTGATCGAAGGCAAGCTCAATGACCATTTTCCGCTGGTGGTCTGGCAGACCGGGTCGGGCACCCAGTCGAACATGAACGCCAACGAGGTCATCTCGAACCGCGCCATCGAGATGCTGGGCGGCGAGATGGGGACCAAGAAGCCGGTCCACCCGAACGACCACGTCAACATGAGCCAGTCGTCGAACGACACCTATCCGACAGCCATGCACGTCGCCTGTGCCGAACAGGTGGTCAACGACCTGCTGCCCGCGCTGAAGCATCTGCACGCCGCGCTGAAGGCCAAGTCGGAAGCCTGGGCGCACATCATCAAGATCGGCCGGACGCATACTCAGGACGCTACGCCCCTGACGCTCGGTCAGGAGTTCGGCGGTTATACGCAGCAGGTCGAGAACGGAATCGCGCGGATCGAACTGACGCTGCCGGCCCTGATGGAACTGGCGCAGGGCGGCACGGCCGTCGGCACCGGCCTGAACGCGCCGATCGGTTTCGCCGAGAAGGTCGCCGAGCAGATCGCGGGCATCACCGGCCTGCCCTTCACGACGGCGCCGAACAAGTTCGAGGCGCTGGCCGCCCACGACGCGATGGTCTTCAGTCACGGGGCCATCAACACGGTCGCCGCATCGCTGTTCAAGATCGCCAACGACATCCGCTTCCTCGGTTCCGGCCCGCGTTCGGGTCTGGGTGAGCTGGCGCTGCCCGAGAACGAGCCGGGCTCGTCGATCATGCCGGGCAAGGTCAACCCGACCCAGTGCGAGGCGCTGACGCAGGTCTGCGTGCAGGTGTTCGGCAACAACGCCGCCCTGACGTTCGCCGGCTCGCAGGGACATTTCGAACTCAACGTCTATAACCCGGTGATGGCCTACAACTTCCTGCAGTCGGTGCGGCTGGTGACGGATGCGGCGATCAGCTTCACCGACAACTGCGTCGTCGGCATCGAGCCCCGCGTCGAGAATATCGAGCGCGGCCTGAACAACTCGCTGATGCTGGTGACGGCGCTGAACGGCAAGCTCGGCTATGACGCGTGCGCCAAGATCGCCAAGACCGCGCACAAGAACGGCACGACCCTGCGTCAGGAAGCTGTCGGCGGCGGTTATTTGACGGATGCCGAGTTCGACGAGGCTGTGCGGCCGGAGAAGATGATCTCACCGGGGTGACGGCTGGACAAGAAGACTGGCGGAGCGCATTCTAAGGATCGGCGTTCTCCGGGAGGTTTGTAGTGTCGATGCGCCTGTTTTCAAGCTTGGCGGCGGCTTCGCTGCTAACGTTGACGTCCGCCGCAAACGCGTCGGCCGAGGTGCAGATAAAGCCAGACCCGGTCGCGGACATGGCGTCACCCTTGATTCAGAAGTTCGAGACGGCTCTGAAAGCCTGCGGAATAGAGCCCGGAGCCATGCCCGGTGTGGTCGTCGACTCCGAGCCTTCCCTTGTGTCGTTCAGTCATCGTGACCGGTCGCTCCATCTATCCCGCTGGACGGAGATGCCAGCTCCGATTCAGGGAATGGTCGCGGAATGGGCCGCCCAAGGCACGCTGGGTTTGTCGCCCGAAGACCAGTTCGGAGAGATCTTCAACAGCCTGCTGATTCCGCACGAGCTCGGGCATTTCGTGCAGATGCTCGACGGGCGAGATCGGACGCTGGACAACTGGTCGGCAGAGGTGGACGCCAATCGCGTAGCCGTCGCCTTCTGGTCGTTGGAGCCTGCAGATGCAGCTCGCATCGCGGAGCGCGTGGCCAATTTCAACGACTTCCTGGCCGCACTTCCGAGCCCGGTTCCGGCAGGCGAAGATCCCCACGCCTATTTCGAGGCGAATTACGAGCGTTTGGGAAGCGACCCCGCAGCCTACGGATGGTATCAAGGCGCCTTCATGCGAACGGCCTGGGCGCAGCGGCAAGACGCGACGTTCTGCCAGCTGGTCAAACCGGGCGCAGCTTCACCTTCGTGACTGGGCTCTCCGGAACCCGACCTACGCCCGGCGCCCGGTTGGGCTTTGGCGAGTTTCGGGTTAACTTGCGGATGGACAAGGTCGAACTGAACATCGGTATCGATCCGAAGCTGGTCTAACAGG
>DASVTM010000144.1:0-6729 GCA_036387575.1 Brevundimonas sp. | reverse complement strand
CACTGAGCTGTTCGAACATCGCTTCGGCTTCGTCGAAGGTGTCGAACATCAACTGTTCAGGCGGGTTGATGACCCAGAAGCGACTGGCCATTGCGCCTGCGCCATCCGTTTCATCCTGCTGCCACATGACATGGGTGACGTGATCCTGAAGCAGGGTCCAGACGCCAGGGCCTTCGGGATGAGCAGGGTCAGTCACGAGCGTCTCCGTATCAGGTGGACGCAAGCTACACGATTTCAGCGAGCCGTCGCGGGCACGACGCCAGAAAAGCGCTTCCTAGATTTCGGCGCCCGTGGTGCGCATGATCTCGGCGCGGAGCTCGGGCATGCCGAAGCCTTTTTCGGCTGAGGTCAGGGCGACGGCCGGGAAGGCCGCGGGGCGTTTGGAGATGGCCTTGAGGGTCTTCTCCTGCATGGCCAGACCCTCGGCGGGCTTGATCTTGTCGGCCTTGGTCAGGACGATCTGATAGCTGACGGCGGCGAGATCCAGCGCCTCGAGCGCCTCGCCGTCCACCGCCTTCAGCCCGTGACGGGCGTCGATCAACAGATAGACCCGCTTCAGCGTCACACGGCCACGCAGGTAATCGCGACCGAGGTCCTGGAACTTCTTCACAGTCGTCTTCGACGCCTTGGCCCAGCCGTAGCCGGGCAGGTCAACGAGGCGCAGTTTGCCGTCGAGGTCGAAGAAATTGACCTCGCGCGTCCGGCCCGGCTCGTTCGAGGCGCGGGCCAGCTTGTGCATGCTCACCAGTCCGTTGATCAGGCTGGACTTGCCGACGTTCGAACGCCCGGCGAAGCAGATCTCCGGCAGGTTCGGTTCGGGGAGTTGCTCGATCTTCGCAGCCCCCATGACGAAGGTCGCCTGGCGCTCGAACAGGACCCGCGCGGCCTCGATCTCTTCGTCAGAATATTCCAACTCAGGTGGCCTTCTTCAGACGCGAGAAGAAGGTGTCGATCGGGTTCTCGGCCTTGAACCTGTGCATGATGAAATACTGCTGGACGATCGAGAGAATGTTGTTCCAGGCCCAGTAGACCAGCAGGCCCGCCGGGAAGGCGGCCATGATGAAGGTGAAGATCAGCGGCATGAACATGAAGATCTGGCGCTGGATCGGATCGGGCGCAGGCGGGTTCATGGCCTGCTGCAACCACATGGTCAGGCCGTAGATGATCGCCAGAACGCTGAGCGCCAGGGTAAAACCGCCGCCCACGTGAGGCGACAGGAAATTGCCGATCAGGGGCGCGGTCGCCGGATCCCACGGGATCAGGCCGAACAGGTTCCAGATGTTGGTCGGGTCGCGGTCCGAAAGGTCGCGGATCCAGCCGAAGAACGGCGCGTGCCGCATCTCGATGGTGACGTAGAGCACCTTGTAGAGCGCATAGAAGACCGGGATCTGGACCACGATGGGCAGACAGCCCGCCAGCGGATTGATCTTTTCCGACTGATACAGCGCCATGGTCTCGCGCTGTTGGGCGGCCGGGTCGTCCTTATGGGCCGCCTTGATCGCCTCCATCTTGGGCTGGAGCTTACGCATCTTTGACAGGCTCTCGTAGCTCTTGTTGGCCAACGGGAACATGATCAGCTTGATGGTCAGGGTCAGCAGCAGGATGGCCACGCCGAAGTTGCCGACAAGGCCGTAGAAGAACTCGACCAGCAAGAAGATCGGGCGCGTCAGGAAGAACAGGAAGCCCCAGTCGATGGCGTAGATGAAGCGCGGCAGGCCGAGCGACTTCTCGTAACCGGCGAGGATTTCATTGCGCTTGGCGCCGGCGAACAAATGCTGTTGTTCGGTGATCGTCTGGCCCGGCTGGATCGTGTGCGAGGCGCCGAGCATCTGGGCCGTGTGGATGTCGAAACGCTGGGCGTCATCGACCTTGAACTGGGCAGTGACGATCTCGGTCTGGGGCGGGATCAGGGCCGCCATCCAGTATTTGTCGGTGATGCCGAGCCAGCCTCCCTTTGAAGTATGCGCCTCGAGCGGCTTCTTTTCCCAAGCCTTGTACTTGAGCTGTTCGGTCGAATAGCCTTTGCCGTCGGCGGTGCTGAAGGTGCCGATGGCGCCCTCGTGCAGGATCTGGGTCTTACCCAGTGCGGGCGGCACGCCCTGACGCTCGACGCGGCCATAGGGGGCGATGGTGACGACCTGAGTCCCCAGGTTGGCGACCGTGTCCGAAACGGCGAACATATACTGGTCGTCGATTGAGACGATGCGGGTGAAGCGCAGGCCCTGACCGTTGTCCCACGTCAGGGTGACCGGGGTTGCGGGCGTCAGGGTCGAACCGTTGGTCAGGCTCCAGACCGTATTCGGGCCGGGAACGCCGCCCGGAATGTTGGGGCCGGTCCAGCCGAACTGGGCGAAGAAGGCGTGCTCCATGCCCTGCGGGCGGAACAGTTCCTCAAGGCCAGCGTCCGGCTTGATGGTGGTGCGGTATTTGGTCAGGAACAGGTCGTCGATACGACCGCCTTGCAGCGACAGCGAGCCGCGCAGGGTCGGGGTCGAGATCGGCACGCGCGCTGCGCCGCCGAGGGCCTGCGTGCGGTCAGTGACGAAGTTTCCGCTGGTCGGGGTGGTCTGGGGCCCGATCGCCGCGCTGGCGTCTGGACGGACCGGCTGCGAGCTCTCGGCCGCCAGCGCCGCCTTGCGGGAGTTGGCCTGGGGCTGCAGGACGAAGACCTGATACAGGATCAGGATCACCACTGTGCAGACGATGAAGATCACCGTGTTGCGTGCGTTATCGAGCTTCATTCGGTCAGCGGTCCTGGGTGGTGGTGTCGCGGGCGGCGGCGTTGGGCTTATCGCCCGAGTTCCCGACTGATGGGGCCGGCGAGGTTGCGAGCCTTGTAAGCGCCGATTTGACGTCGTCAAGCAAACGCAACCAATCGCGGCCGGGGGTGCCCATGCGCGCGATCAATACATAGTCGCTGCCGGGCACGCCGTGGCTGGGCACGAGAGCACGCGCGGCCTCGCGCAGACGACGCTTGGCCCGATTGCGGACGACGGCGCCGCCGACCTTGCGGGTCGCAGTGAAACCCACCCGCACGACCGGGTCGCCGTCGGCCCTGCCGAGCCTTTGAACGACTACCGCACCACGGGCCAGAGAAACGCCTTTCGCGGCCGCCAGAAACTGGGGCCGCGAGGTCAGGCGTTCGATTTTCAGAACATCCGTCATAGGTCCTCCCACGAGGGAAGGAACTTCAGGTCGCTTAAGCAGTCAGCTTCTTGCGACCCTTTGCGCGACGCCGCGCAACAATCTTCTGTCCGTTCTTGGTGGCCATCCGCGAACGGAAGCCGTGACGGCGCTTGCGCACGAGTCGCGACGGCTGATAGGTCCGCTTCACGGTCGGCTCCTAGGGTTGAATGGTTGTGCGACGGACTGAAAAGCATCCGTTGCGGAGGGCGGGCGTATAAGTGTCATGTCGGAGGGTGTCAACGCCTTCGACAGGCCAAAGCCCTTGTAGCACGCCCCTAAGGGTTGGAGTTCGAATGAATCGTCTGCGGCGTTTCGCGCCCCTCATCATACTGGCCTGTCTGATGGCCCTGATCTTCGGCATGGGATGGAACCGTTATCTGTCGCTGGAGACCCTGCGCCTGCATGGTGGAGAACTGCGCGCCTTTACGGCCGACCACTGGATCGTCAGCCTTCTGGTGCTGATGGCCATCTTCACCCTGGCCACCGCGAGCGTGGTGCCGGGGGTGTTCTTCGTGACGATCACCGCTGGCTATCTGTTCGGACCGTGGGTCGGCGGGGTCTCGACCTCGATCGCCGCGACCCTCGGTGCCCTGATCGTCTACGGGGTCGCGCGCTCGGCGCTTGGGAAGTCGATGCGCGAACGGGCCGAGCAGAACGCAGGCCTGATGCAGAAGGTCTGCCTCGCCATCGACAAGGAGACCTTCTGGTACGTGCTGGCGAGCCGGCTCGCGGTCGTAGTGCCGTTCCACATGATCAACATCGCCGCCGGGGTTATGGGGGTGCGCTTGCTGCCCTACACCGTGGCGACCGTGATCGGCCTGCTCCCTGCGCACATCATCTATTGCTGGATAGGAGCCCGGTTGAACACCCTGCTGGCCACCGACCCCAATCCGGATTTTCAGGCCCTGTTCGGCCAGTTCTGGGCGCCGATGATGGGCGTGTTCGTGCTGGCCATCGTCCTGCCGTTCGCGCTGAAGGCGGCGCAGGCGTGGCTGGTCCCGAAGGTCGCGCGATGAGGCGGCGCGGCAGCGTTATCCCTGCTAAGACGGGCATATGAGTCTGGGGGACGATCTTGCCGGCAAGCTGCGTCTTTCGCCCGAGTGGCGCGAGCGGCTGACCCCGCATGCGCCGGACGGTCTGTCGTCTCGGCTGCTGCTGCTGACCGTCGCCTTCACCCTCGCGGTCGAAGCGTTGATCATCGCGCCCAGCGCCGCCTCGTTCCACGAGCGCTGGCTGACCGACCGGCTGCAGGCCGCTGAACTGGCCTCCGTCGGGGTAGAGGCCCTGCCCTACAACGCCGTGGACGACACCACCGCCGAAAGCATGCTGCGCATCGGCGGCGTCTCGGCCGTGGCCATCAGCGATCAGGGGGTGATGCGCCAGCTGCTGCAGGCCCCCAATCTGCCCCGTGCGCCCGACTTCATCGACCTGAGGGGCCGCGGCCTCACCGCCCGCCTGTGGGACCCCGTAGTGACCCTGATGGGCGATCCCGACCGGTCGATCCGCGTCCGGGCCAAGCCGCGCTACCGCTCGGGCGACTTCATCGACGTGGTGGCGCCGGCCGAACCGCTGAGGATGGAGCTGCGCGCCTTTCTGCTGAACAGCCTGCTGGTGTCGATCCTGATCTCCATCGTCGCCGGGGGGCTGCTCTATGCCGGTCTGGCGTTTCTGGTGCTGCAGCCTTTGCGGCGGGTGACGCGGTCGATCGAAGGCTTCGCCGCCAACGTCGAGACCGTCGCCCCTACCCCCTCGGATCGGCACGATGAAATCGGCCGGGTCGAGCGCGAGTTGGCGCGGATGCAGGACGAGGTGCGGCAGTCGCTACGTGCGCGGTCTCGCCTCGTGGCGCTGGGCGAGGCCGTGGCCAAGATCAATCACGACCTGCGGAACATGCTGACCTCAGCCCAGATGGCGTCCGAGCGTCTGGCGTCGTCCGCCGACCCGCAGGTGGCCATGGCCATGCCTCGACTGGAGCGGGCGCTGAGCCGCGCCGCCGCCCTGACCCGCAACGTGCTCGACTATGGCAAGTCGGAAGAGCCCGCGCCGGTCCTGACACGCATCCCGCTAGCCACCGCCGCGAGCAACGCCGCCGAGGACGCAGGACTGGATCCCGCGGGCGTGCGGCTGTCCAAGAGCATACCGGCGCGCTTCGCCATCAACGCCGACAGCGACCAGTTGCACCGCATCCTCGTCAACCTGATGCGCAACGCCCGTCAGGCCATTGAGGCCGACGCCACGCGCGGCGATCGCAAAGGCAAGGGCGTGGTGCGGATCGAGGCGCTGACGGACGGCGAAGTGGTCGTGATCCGCATCGCCGACGACGGCCCGGGCATCCCGCAGCGCCTGTCGGAGCGACTGTTCGAGCCCTTCGTCAGCGGCAAGGCCTCGGACGGCACGGGTCTCGGCCTGACCATCTCGCGCGAACTGGCGGCCAACCACGGTGGCGAGTTGCGGCTGGTCGACACCGGTCCGGGCGGCACGACCTTCGAACTGACCCTGCCGAACGCGATCTAGACGTCGGGGACGGAGCTGTCGGCCCCCGGACGACTCCGGCCTGATCAGATTTCCTGATTGTATTCGACGACGCCGTGGGCGGCGAGGCGCGGCTTCATCTCCTGACGGAACAGGTCGCGCATGTCGTCGGCGGACCGCATGCTCTCGACCACGACGACCATCTCGGGCTTGTTGGACGAGGCGCGGATCAGGACCCACGAGCCGTCTTCCAGATGCACGCGCGCGCCATTGACCGTGATGACCTCGACGATCTTGCGGCCAAGGACCGAGCCGCCAGCCGCGAACAAGTCCTCGTATTCGGCGACCAGCTTTTCGAGCACCTGATATTTGGTCTCGTCCGAGCAATGCGGCGACATCGTCAGCGACGTCCAGGCGTCCGGCAATGCGGTCTTCAGCTCCGACAGCGTCTTGCCCGCGTTGCGGTCCAGCATCGCCAGCACGGCGCCGGCGGCGACGATGCCGTCGTCGTAGCCGTGGCCCAGCGGACCCGACAGGAAGAAGTGGCCCGATTTCTCGAACCCGGCCAGGGCGCCCAGTTCTGCGGTCTTGCGCTTGATATAGGAGTGACCCGTCTTCCAGTAGACGGTCGTCGCGCCGTTGGCCTTGAGGATCTCGTCGGTCTTGTAGAGGCCGGTCGACTTCACATCGACGACGAAGGTCACGTTCTTGTAGATCGCCGACAGGTCGCGAGCGAGCATCAGGCCGATCTTGTCGGCGAAGATCTCCTCGCCCGTGTCATCGACCACGCCGCAACGGTCGCCGTCACCGTCGAAGCCGAGCGCCAGATCGGCGCCCGTCTCCCGAACCTTGGCCGCCATCTGCATCAGCATGACGTGGTCTTCCGGGTTCGGATTGTATTTGGGGAAGGTATAGTCGAGATCGGTATCCATCTCGATGACTTCACAGCCCATCAGGCGCAGGGCCTGTGGCGCGAACACGCCGGCGGTGCCGTTGCCGCAGGCGCAGACAACCTTGAGCGGACGGCCCAGCTTCGTCTTGGCGGCGACGTCGGCGATATATTGCTCGCGA